>JAIDSX010000004.1 GCA_029060985.1 Clostridia bacterium
CTCGACAAGAAGGCGACGCCGTTCGAAGCGGAAGGGAGCAGTATGAAGATATCTTCTACGCACCTGATGGAGCTGATGGAGAAGGCGCAGAGGGAATACGATATTTCGGACAGAAACATAAGGCGAATCAAGAAGTTAGACGAATACATGATAAAGACGTTCCATATCACGTTCGGAAACCGAATCATGAAGCAGATACGGTGTTACGTGCCGGTGTTGGTGGCGTGCGGAGGAACGGAAGTAGAGGCGCTCGACGATATATTGTCGAGGAAGGTATTCAGGAAATTGGAATCAAAGAATCCCGTATACGTCAAACAAATGGCGGAGGGATTGTGCGGATATTTAGACGAACTCTTCGGAGAGGATAAACTACCGCTGTGCAAAGAGACGGTGCGTCTCATCGAACAAAACGTTTAAGGAGAGAGTTATGAAATCGAGAACTTCTCTTTTTGTGATAGGAATATTGATCGCAATGATAGCGGCGTCGCTTTTGACGGTGCTCGTTATGTTTTTGACGGGCGTGATTGCAAAGGAAAAGCCGCTGCTTGAATTTACCGTGAGGGAAGTCGAGGCAAAGGAATACGACGGCGAGCCGTTGACGACAAAGAATTTCCGTTGGGAGTCCGGTTTCACCAATCTGAAAGAGGGGCACAGAGTCGAAGGCGAGGTGCGTGGCTCGCAGATCAACGCAGGCACTTCCCAGAGCGACCTTCGCGTATACGTGTACGACGAGAACGACAGAGACGTTACCGACGAATATAATATTAAGGTAAATAATTGCGATCTCACGGTTATCAAGAGGAAGATATCCATCGCCATAGATTCACAGAAGATTGAGTACAATGGGGAAGCGCCCGTCCTTGGAAAATACAGAATTTTTGACGGGTATCGTGATTTCGTTACCGAATACGATGAAGGGGAGGAACTGATCAACGGACAAAAGCTCGTTATTTCCTTTCCGGGGAAATTCGAGAACGTCGGGGATAAGCTGCCGCCCCAGGATGATTGGAACGTCACCAAAAATTTCAAAATTTACGACGTGGCAGGGAACGTCGTTACGAACAATTACGATATTCGCTTCTTTTTGCCGAACGGGGGCTATAATATCGAAATCGTTCCCCGCAAAATCCAAGTGAAAGCGCTCAACACGGAAAAGTATTACGACGGAACGCCGATCGAGGGAAAATATGAAGTAAACGGCTCGCTTGCCGACAAGGAATTTATCGGCGAAGTGAAGTTTGAAGATATTACTACGGAACAAGCCTTCAAGCCTTTTGCATCGGTGAAAAGTACAAAGGTCAAAATTACGGATATCGTCATATACAGGCAGGAAGGATTTAATTTAGTTCCCGTAGACAGCAAAAATTACGATTGGGGAGATGCCGATGAAATCGCTACGGTGGAGGTCAAAAAACGCCCGATCACCGTTACGGCAAAGGACCTTGTAAAAGTATACGACGGAAAAGCGCTTTCGAGCCTTGTAGCGGAAGACGAACTGCCTTTTACGGTGACGGATCTGCCCAAGCAGTTTACGCTTAGAGGTAATTTGCCCGTCATTCTTGAAAACGCCGACGTCTGCGACGAAGCCTATAAATTGCAGAATATCACCGTTTTAGACGAAAACGAAAAAAACGTGACAAATCAGTTCAGTATCGACCAGCGTTCCGGAATCGCAAGGATCACGCCGATCACGATTCAGGTTGCACTGGGCGAAAAAGACCCCGCAACGTATACGGGCAATGATATAACGCTTAGCGCCACCGCCGAGCTCACGTCGGCGATTGAGTCATATATCGCGAATATTGAAGCGGGAGCCGCGCTTTCGAATGAGTTGAATAAGTTAATAGCCAAGTGTAAGTGCGCGCCGTCCCAAGTCAAAAACGTGGGAACTTACAGCTATTCCGCTTCGATAACCGAGCCGAACAAGAATATTATCGTCAATTTCTCTCTCGGCAGTATTACGGTCAAGCCGCAAGAGATTACGGCGAGTTACAATGCCGAAACGGTCAGCAAGGTTTACGACGGAAAGGAAGCAAGTTCCGTACTCAAAAGTAGCAATATTGTTTTGAACAAAGCGGAACTTACCGTGGTTGAGGCAAATTTCGAATGTCTTGACGATAATGCTACTTTGTGCCAAAACGGACAGGCGCATAGCGTTCAAGGGACGGTTGTCCGTATTAAAAATTTGGATGGGGAAGACGTTACGCAAAACTATAAAGTTCAGCCCTTTACGGTCAGCGTGACGATTACGGAAAAAATGATTTATGCCTCCGCGGGGCAGTCGGTCGTCTACCACGAAGTGGACAGTTTGGAGAGCGTTGACGAGAATGAGATCGCAAACTTGTACAAAACCTCGATCAGATTCGAAGGGCTTGCTGAGGGCGACGTTATCGAGTATTCCACACTCATCATATCGGTTTCCCGTGAGGGCAACGACTGTATTAAAATTTCCGTGGCGCCGCCTACCGTTATAAATTCCAGCGGCACAGAGGTTGACGATTGTTACGAATTCGGAACTTTCGGCGCTGTTATAACCGTTTATCTTAGAGTAAAATAAGCGCAAAAAAGTAAAAGTCGAAAAGGTTATCTATGATTTCTTACGATCAGTATGAAAACAGAATCAAGAAATTAGCGAAATTCAGGAATTTTATGAACCGCTTCAAGTTCCTGTTTATCGCTATTTTCGCGCTGATCATAGCGGCTCTTGCAACCCTTCTTGCATTGAAAGGGTCGCTTTCTGGTGAAATCAAAATTACCTCTTCCGTGTACGGCGACGGTTATTCCGACCCCGAGGGCGTTTCCGCGTTTTGGAGCTCGGTAAGCTATGAATACGCACGCGAGGGCAGCGACGATTGGAGCGGGCAAAAGCCCGTCAAGGCGGGTAAATACTCCGTCCGCGCCGTCTCCAATAAAACGGTGGGCAAGGGCTACGGAAAGGAGACCAAATTCGAAATCGCGCCGCGCGAAGTTACGTTTGATATTTTAAGCGATTCCGTGGAATACGGCGGCGTGCCGAAGGATATTTCGTGTGCGCTTCTTACGGGCGACGTGCTTGATAAAAACGCGCTTCTCTTTGTGTACGACGATTACGTTGCAACCAACACGGGCGTTGATTTAGACGAAAGCTCCGTTAAAATCATGAACGGCACGGACGACCGTTCGTCCTGCTATACCGTAAAGCACGAGAAAAAAGAGCTCGATATTACGAAACGTAAAATTGACGTTTCCTTGAAACGGTATAACTTTACGTATTCGGGAAGCGCGGTATCCTATTCTGCGACTGCGTCCGATCAAACGGAGGGGCGGCTTGCAGACGGCGATATTATCAGATTCGGCGCTGTACAGCTCTCCAAGGACGGCGTAGAAATTGAAAATGCTGTCTATGCAGACTCTTACGAGGCGGTTGCGCAAGAGTTCCATATATATAAGGTAATAGGCGAAAAAGAAATAGAGGTCACGGAGCAATACGACGCTTCGTCTTTTGCCGTTTCTTTTGAAATCGAGAAAAAGCTCATAACGGTGACAACTGCCAACTCCGAGAAGGTTTACGACGGAACGCCGCTTAAAAAAGAGGACAGCTATACCGTGACGGGGCTTGTTAAGGGCGACAGTTTCAGCGCAATAGAGGATAGCGGCAGTGAAATCACAAACGCGGGGTCAACGAGAAACGAGATCGATTATACGATCAAAAACGGGGATAATAACGTAAAGGATAATTATTCCGTCGATTGGAAATACGGTACGCTCACCGTAAAACAGAGAGAAATTACCGTCACTTCGCTCGATATGAAGGAAGTATATGACGGCACGCGGCATGGACGTTCGGAAGTTGCCATGCAAGACGATCTCTTTGTGGTGAAAGCAAGCGGTACGCCGAGAACGACGATCAAAACGGTCGGCACGCTCGAAAACGTAGTCAATTATGAAATATACAAGAAGTCGGACGAAAATTTTGACAACCCCGAAAACAAGGATAACTTTAAGATCAACGAAAAGTGGGGCACGCTTGAAATTACGCCGCGCAGTGTTACGATTACCATTCAAAACGTTTCAAAGGTCTACGACGGAGAGCCGCTTTATGCAACTCTTGATGATGTAGTTGCGGATAATCTTGCCGGAAGCGATAAACTTTCCGACGATGATACGGGCTGGAAAAGTATTACCGACGTTGCCGAAAACGTTCCGAATAACTCCGAATATAAAATCGTCTGCGGCAATGAGGATAGAACGCAAAACTATAAGATCACATACAGCAATCCGAAGGGCACGCTTACCGTCACGCCCCGTCATATCGTCATTGAAACGCAAACGAATACATTCGTTTATAACTCTCAGCCTCAATCCGACGACCGTTGCACCGTTTACGACTATGAAAGCGGGGCGCAAATTTCGATTAAGGACGGCAGTCTGAAATCGGATAAAGTTGCGAAGTTTACGGACGTTTGGGATACGGCGGAGGAGAATAACGATTGCACCTACACCGTCAGCAAGAATTACGTAATAGAAAGCATTATCCGCGGCACGATCACGATAACCGCGCGCCCGATCATAGTCGTTACCGCCGACGCAACGAAGGTTTACGACGGAGATGCGCTTTCAAAGCATGCTTACGTTGATACTTATTACATAGACGGAGCGAGCGAGCGGCAAACGGGAATTTTTGATGACGATAAGCACGATAAACTCTCTAAAACAGGTATTCCCCGTTCGATCACGAGCGTAAGCGAGTCGGGCGATGACGGCGTTGATAACGTATGTAAATTCTCCGTACCCAACCAAAACTATACGATTGGCGGCTACGATTACGGCACGCTGAAAATAACGCCGCGTCCGATCAGGGTCGTCACCGACGACGCAGAAAAGATTTACGACAATAAGCCGCTTTCAAAGCATGTTTACGTAGAAACCTATTACATAGACGAATCGGGCAAAAAACAGAAGGGGCTTTTGCAGGAAGGCGAAACGCTTGCTCCCGACGTCCCTTGTTCGATTACGAACGTATCTGAGACGAAGGCGGGAAATAATCAATGTACCTTTACCGTACCCAACAAAAACTACACGATCGCCGGGTACGATTGCGGTACGCTGACGATAACCGCGCGCCCGATCATAGTCGTTACTGCCTCCGACAACAAGATATATGACGGAAATCCGCTTTCAAATTACGCTTACGTTGATACTTATTACATAGATGAAAAGGGTGAACGGCAAACGGGAATTTTCGACGACGATGCGCACGATAAACTTCAAAGAAAAGGCATTTATCGTTCGATTACGAACGTGAGCGAGTCGGGCGATAACGGCGTCGATAACGTTTGCGAATTCGCTGTGCACAGCGACAACTACACGATTCAAGATTACGTATACGGTAAGCTCAAAATAACGCGCAGACCCGTTTTGATTCAAGTCTCTGACGTCGAGGCTGTCTACGGCTACGATTACGAAGTATATAAAACAGGGGAGAAAAACTTCAAAAACGCCGCTACCTGCGGTCTCGTAAATAAAGACACGGTGGAGATCGAGGTTAAATTCGATCTTTCGGAGTTTATGTCCACGTTCACTTCCGACGAACTAAATCTCATCGCAAAGGGCATTCTTCCCGTAAGATGGGATAACGACGAGGTTGTCGGCTACGAGGGTGCGGTCAAATATAAGAGCAAGAAGTTCCACGGTGTAGACGTTAACAATTACGAGTTTGACTACAAGGACGGAACGCTAACGATTACCCGCCGCGTTCTACTCGTTGCCATGGCGGACGCAACTACTTACTACGGAGAAGACCTTCTTCCGCAGGAGGAAGGCGACAAGACGGTTTATTTGGCAGGGGATATTAACGGCGCCCAAGCGGTCTACGAGCACGACAAGGGAAGCGAGGGGCTTCTTGAAGGCGATAAGCTCACGATCATTAAGGTAAGATATTTTGACAAAATGATCACCGATCCCGAAACGAATAGTCAAACCGAGCATTTTGTTTCCCCGAAAAACGCGGGAACTTATCAAATCAAGCCGTACGAAATTTGGATCGATCCCGCCTTCGGCGAAATAGAAAAGACGAAGGATGAAGAGGACGACGAGTATAACGGCCACGGCAATTATTTGATTCGGTTTTATAGCAGCGGTACGCTTACGATCAAAAAGCGTCCCATCGAATTAACGCTCGCTCAAATCGGATCGACGCGCTATGACGGCAAGGTGCGCGAATACGAGACGGGCGAGGAAGTCATTACGCTCGCGCTCGGCACGCTCAGCGCGGCGGATAAATTACTTTTGAAAAACCCCGCAGGGCTTGTCTACGGCGAAGAGCTGAATGTAGCAGTTAAATTTAGCAAGCCGAATCCGAAAGACGCGGATTATTACACTTACACCTTCGACGAGGGAAACAGCTTTATTACGGTAGACGAAGCACCGGTTGACGGCGGACTCGATAATTACGTGATCACCTGCGAAGGCACTTATTCGTTCCAAATTTTCCACCGCGAAATAACGATCAAAATGAAGAATCTGGTGGGGGATCAAGCGCACACTTACGGTGAAAGTTATCCGTTTGATGTTGACGCCATTGACAATTTGGAGTCGATCGATTTCGCCGACGGTGAAAGTGTTGTTTCCATTACCGTTACCTACGTCAATTGCGACGGCTCTGTCGGTAAGTACGTAATCAAAGGCAGCAATGCGCAAATCTTCAATTATGCGGAAAACGGTACAGACGGCTTTGAGAACGTAACGAAAAATTATTTAATTACGTATCAAGACGGATCGCTGGAAATTTTGAAGAAAGACGTAAGCGTAACGGTCAATAAACAAGCGGTCAAGTACGGTGAAAACATTCTCCCGAATGAATATACGATTTCGTCACTTGCCTATAACGAAAGCATCATTTTAACGTTTGAATATCCTATGCTTCCGGCAGGAAAGGGGGTGGGCAAATACGACGTAACGATCACGCCCGTGCTCAGCAAGGGTAAATCGCTCGACAACTATAACATTACTTATTATGACGAAGAGGAAAATGTGCTCGATATCACAGAGCTTTCGAGCGGGCTTAAAGTCGCAACGCTTGAAGAGGGGCTCGTGATCGAGAAGCTTCCGATTTTCGTTTCCGTCGATGCGCAAGAGGTTGTATACGGTGCGGCAATCAAGAAAGCCTCCTTTACGATTTCGTATGAGCTTTCTAACGGCACGGTTTCGCACGTGCTTCCCTATAACGAGAAGCTGTCCGTGGAGATTTTCACGAAAAACGGCGGTGAAATCGTTACACCGAAGTATGCGGATACATATAGTTTTGAAATCGGAAAAGTGAGCGTTGTCGGCAAAGAGGACGGCTTAAATAACTACGATGTGACCCTTGCGGACGAGGATACAAACGGAAAACTGATTATAACGCCGCGCCCGATCACTTTGGAGCTGCAACCTCTTACGATCACTTACGGGGAAGCCGTAGAGTACGATGAAGACTTCGTTATCTGCAAACTTGCGGCGGGCAGCACGCTTGGCTATGAGGATACGTATTCCGTAACGCCCGTATTCGACTTGGGCGATACGAATGCAAATCGTCCCGACGCAGATACATATGAAATTTATGACGATGTCGATCAGCGTGTCATAAAAGACGGTGAAGGGAATCTTACATGCGGAAAATACACGATTGCGGATAGCTACGATATTACGGTTATCAATTCGAAATTGACCGTAATGCAGCGCGAGGTCACATTGACGCTCGAACAGCTTCCAGATTGCCCCTACGATGGGCAGACGCATAATTACGACATTAATCGCTTTACGATCGGCGAAACCGACATGGCGGAAGGCGAGACGCTCGTTATTGCCGTGAAGTATCTATACGCCAAGAATCAAGGCGCAAAGAAGGACGATACGGAAGATATCGCAAAAGCGGGTTATTATGCCTATGCGTTTGACCTTGAAGAAAGCTACGTCGAACACGGCGGCAAAAAGGGAATTAAAAACTATACGTTTACCGCCGAATCCTATACGGAATATTATTGTGAAATTTCCCGCCTCAACGTCAAAATAAAAATCAACGATATGGAGGGCGTGACTTTCGGCGAGGTTGTTTCCTATCCGGGCGGCGCGAAAAAATACGATAATCTGATAGAAGGCGAAACGCTTGAAATTTCCGTTAGCTTCCGCAATGAGAGGGGAGCCGTTTACGAAAATGAGGGCTTGGTTTTGCCTGCGGGCGAATACGCGATCATTCCGTCTGCCGATAACAATCCTAAAATTTACAGCAGCAACAGTCCGAATTTTGCGGATATCGATAATTACGTCATCGAGTATGAGAACGGCGCGTTTACGGTCGATAAGAGAGCGATCACGATAACGCTCAGTAATCTAAATGTGGATTACGGCGAAACGCCCGTTTATCCGGATGATGCCGGAAACTATGATGATATCGAAGGGCATCTCGGCGATGAAAAAATTATCGTACATGTGAATATCAATTTGCCTCCGAAAGCAGACGTTCAAACGTATGTTGGCGCGGTAACGTATGAAAACGCCGTCATTGTGCTCAATGGTGAAATAGTGACGGAGAGCTATACCGTTTCGTGTGCACCCAGCGACGTTACGGTGAATAAGCGCAAAATTATCGTGACGACGCCTTCGAGGGAGTTCGTATACGACGGAGAGGAGCATACGGCGACCGATTATACGATCGTATACGCCAAGGATAGTACAAAGGGGCTTGCCGAAGGCGATACGAGTGAAATCATTGGAAAAATTCCTGTCGTTACCGATTATTTCCCGACGAAAACGAAGAACGAATACGCAATCGTTGTAACGAGCGGCGAAGTCGATATTTCGGAAAAGAATTATATCATCGAATACGACGACGAGACTCCCGGCGACGACGAGTATTACGGCTATATTTCGATTACACGACGCGTTCTCTACGTGGAAACGGAGAGCGTTACGAAGGTGTACGACGGCGAAGCGCTTACTTCCCCCGATACGGTCGATTCGATTATCAATTACACGATAATAGACGAACAGAAGGACGTCGGGCTTGTAAAGGGGCATAAATTTAAGATCGAGCCCATTACGATCGTGGACGCGCAAGAAAAAATCAACGACATCGTGGTGGACATTTTAGACGGGTCGGATGAATCGAAAAAGAATAATTACGATATTCAGACGTCCGAGCTCGGCAAGCTCACGATCGAAAAGAGAGTTATTTACGTAGAGGCGCCGAGTGATGAAAAAGTGTACGACGGCACGCCGCTCTATTCGCCCAAAGATAAAAAATATATGCTTTACTTCTATCCCGATAACAAGCTCGATAATGCGCCGATCAGCGTAGAATGGAGCAAAGAGGGCGACGATACTAGCGGAATACTCGTAAGCGGACACAAGTTCAATGTAGAAACGCCTTCTATTACCAACGCGGGCATAAAGATAAACAACCCGTTTTTAGGTGTTCTTGAAGGCGAGGTAAATCAGTCGAAAAATTATTCGTTTGTATTTGAGGAAAAAGAAATCGACCTTGAATATGGTATACTCAAAGTCAAGAAGCGCTCCGTTTCGTATCGGTTTGACGCCGATTACGTGATGGATTATTGCAACGCTGCGCCGCCGACGGATGAACTTCGTTACACCATTCAGGAGGAGGACGGCGACGAGGGCGTATTGAATGAGGAAAGAGACACGTTCGATTACAGAATCAAGTACGCATACGACGTTGAAGGTCAAGAGATCACGCGCTTTAACGCGGGTACTTATAAAATGCTGCTTGAACTCGGCAATCTTTCCAAACGCAATTACGAATTCAAACTTATAAAAGACAAAGAGGGAACTCTTACCATCAATCAAGTCGAGCTTAAGATGATTCCCGCGAGTAAGAGTGCGTACTACGGGGATTGTCAGGAAATCAAGCTGGTGCTCGAAGACGATTTGGAGTGCATCGGACTTGTAGACGGGGACACGCTCGAGGATGCAGGATTCAATCGCTATTCGCTGAAAGCAAGCGAGAATAAGCCGACGGCAAGCGTTAAAATTACGAAGAGCAAAGTCGTGATCGTTGACGAAGAGGGCAATAATATCACAAAAAATTACATAATCAGCACGCAGATGAGCACGTTGACCTTTACACGGCGCACGCTGTACGTGCAACAAATCGTTCCGGACTACATCGCCGACAATGGCGGAAGCATTGCCTATACGGGCAAAACGCATACCATTGAGAATAACGGCGAACTGTTCCACGTTATTGGTGCAAGCGATTTGTCGAAAAAATGGGTAGTTGTCAATAGCCATACTGTCCTCAATTTGGAAAACTACGACGGACTTTACAGTTCCGATAAGGTACAATTCAAGAGTGCATCTGTGCCGAAAAACGTAGCCACCTATTATAATTGGTTGAAAGTCAACGTTGTGAACAGCAGCGGAAGCATCGTTACCAAATTATACGATATCATTTTTGTGGACGAGGTAAATACGCAGTCCTCGATTGAAGTGCTTCCGGAGAAAGTATCGGTTACGTTCAATTCCGAATTGACGATGGAGCTTCTCAATAGCGAAACGTACAAAGACGGCGTTACGCTTATCGATTCCGATTACTTTGAAGTATCCAGCGATAGTGATTTCTTTGAGGATGATTATGAGGTCGAAGCGGCAGTCTATAAGAAGGACGGCGTAGTGGAAGCCATCTATATCTTCATCTACGTGACGAAGTACGACCAATACGGTAACTTTAAGTCGCGCGCCGATAAGAGTATAATCTTTGAAATCGAGGAAACGTTTGAATCGGGGATCGATATACCCGTAAAGATCAGGGACATAGGGTACTATCCCGCACCGAGCAATCAAGGAGTAGAAAGTGAATTATAATCAAAGCAAACAAAAACAGGAGGCGCTGATATGAACAGGGGTTTTGGAACCTATTTCAGCGGAGGGATCAAAGCGGCAGTCAATACCGTTTATAAAAACAAGGGGTTTCTCAATTATTGGCTCTATACCGCTATGGGGTTTATCGGGCGAATTTTTCTGATATTTTTCCCCGTATTCGCTCTTTCCGATATCAGACAGGCAAAAATTGCCCATGCGGATAACAATGCGGTTTTGGCGGAAAACTTCCGCGTCGCCTGCAAAGCAAATTCGCTGTGGGCGTATATCGGGGCGCGGTTGATCGAATTTCTGATTTTCCTTGCGGGAACGCTTTTGATCGGAATTGCAACGGGTGTGCTTGCACTTTTGGGGTTTTTAGTCAGTGTTGCCGCAGAAGACTTTTCGCAAGAGCTTCTCATTATAATATTCTGTATACCGGGAATGGTGGCGGAGCTCATGTATATCGTGATGGCGCATATTATGTTCGCGCCTACCGCCTATATCGTGGAATCAAATCCCGGAATCAGCGCCGCCGCAGCCGTTTCTGCGAGCCTTAAAACCATGAAGCGTTGCGGAAAGTGGACTTACGTTTCAACGACGGTGCTCCCTATGCTGATCATAAGTTCAATTATGGGCTTCCTTGCTCTTGCGGTTGCGCTCGTCAGTCTCTTTGTTGAAGACCCGATCGAAAATATGATCGGCACCTGCATTTTGATTTTCGTGCTGATCGCCGCGTTTTTCTTGATTTTTCCCATCTTCCAGATGACGATGAAGGTGGCGCATAAGAGCTTGTTCGAGGATATCTCGCTTGATCCAGTCAACGCGAGCAAGCACACTTCGGGCGTAAATATCAAGGGATGCAAGGGTGTGCTCTTCCCGCCCGAAACGATCGAAGAAAATCTTAACGTGCTCTTTAACGAGACGGAGGAAGAAAATGCGCCTCTGCCCACGAGCGCCGCGAAAAAGAAGCACGACAAGTCCGCACGCGCGGGCGTACAAAAAGTCGACCTTTCGGACGGAGAGGATTTACAAAACGATAATTCGGACAGGCAGGGTAGATCATGACGATATTTATGTGGAGAATTTTAGCCGTGATTGCGGCAGCGCTGTTCCTCACGGGCGTTATTACCTTGTTCGCGGCGCGTTTTTTGAAAAACAAATATACGCATACTTATACGGAAGATAAGGTTTTGCGCACGGTCAAGGCGACCAACTCGAAGAATACGATTTTTTTGACTTCGGGCGAAACGTATAAGTATATTAGAAAGTACGTGGTTTGCAAATCGGGAACGGATAAATATCTTATCTGTAACTTTGCGCGCAAGTTTAAGCGGGTCGGGTACTTTATCGTGCAGTACACGGCGTTAAAGAGAATTTGCTCCGTGATTAGAGTGACCGAGACGGACACGACGCTTTCTTCGCGCGTGATTGCGCTCTCCAAGCGCTGCGCGTACGTGAACGTCGTCATTTCCTACGCGAATTCCGCGCAGATCAATTCGCAGGTAATTCGTCCGCTTCCGCGTTGGAAAATTCGTCTGTTCGCATTTTTCAAGAGCTTGGCGATTTTTGCGGGACTCTTCCTTTTGCGCCATGCCGTGCTTGAAATTTTCGGCGGAAAGTATATGAAAGCGTTTATGAATTCCTATTGGAATTACGCGCTGGTCGGCGCAGGTTTCCTGTTTGCGCTCCTCGGTTACTTTATAACGGTGCTTTGTTTCCGCCGCAAGAACGCAAAAGAGTCGAACGGAGGTGCTATCGAATATGAGTTCGTATAACAGCATCGAAAAAATCAAATACACAGATAATTTATCGGACGCGGTCTCTCTCGACGAATATATCGTGTTCGGCGATGAGCGAAGGGAAGAAAAGTATATCGTATTCAAATTCTTCAATAACGTCAATCAAAAACTGCTTGGCATGAAGTTTGAAGTAAGCCAATACGATATGCACGACAATTTGATCGAAAAGTCCGTCGTGATCTATAACAACTTTCTTGCTAAGCCCAATTCTTCCTTCGTACCCAAGGCGAAGCTGAAAGCTATGTACGCCTGCAAGCGTATTTCCGTAAAACTCGTGCAGGCGGCGTTCGACCGCGTTTTGTGGAACGAAGGGGAGTATATCGACAATACCTACAAGTTCGAACACTATGCCCGCGACGAGAAGTATATCGACGAGGTGGAACGCCCGAAACAGGAGCCGCCTGCGCCCCAAAAGAAGAAAGAAAGCAGGGACGACAGGGAGCGCTTTCGCTCAAAGGACATTACGAAAAAGAACGTTGCGGTGTTCCCCAAAGTATTCTTTTGGATCACAAGCATTCTTCTCGTTATCGCAATCGGCGTTACCGTATGGCTGTTCCCCAAGTACTCCAAAAAGTTTACGCTTTCGGGCTACGATTTGGAGCTTATGGCGGATAACAACGTTCGGATTTACGGATACGAAGGGGACGAAGACGCGCTTGTCGTGCCCAAGGAAATCGAAGGCTATCAGGTCGTCACTATCGGAAGCGGCGCCTTTCAATATCTTTCCGTGCAGTCGATCACGTTACCCGATACGGTCACGACGATCGAGAGCGGCGCGTTCCGCAATTTGAAAAATCTGAAAAGAGTCAAATGCGCGTCGGAGAGCGTAACTGTACAGTCCTGGGCGTTTAGAGATATCACGAGCTTGACCGTCTTCGATATGGTGGGCGCGCGGCTTGAAAAGAATTGCTTTTACGGCTGTTCGAATCTTTCGGAAGTCACGTTCGCACAAACGGACGTTGCAAAATTCGTGGATTTATTCGGGACGGAGACACATACCGTAAAGACAACTCCGAACGGAAAGTATAAAGGGGAGCAGGAAGAGTTCTTCGAAGGCGTAAAGTTTCGTTAAGTTTTTTGGATCGGTAATTTTTTAGGAGCACGGGCAAATGAATTTAATATTGGCAAATTCATTTACAAC
>JAIDSX010000040.1 GCA_029060985.1 Clostridia bacterium
ATTACAATCTGTTCCCCGTCGTAGTCGAGCGTGAGCGCACTCCCCTCTTTGGGCGAGCCCGAAACGATATAGCGTGCGATCGGCGTTTCGATATGCGCCTGAATAAACCGCTTTAAGGGTCGCGCTCCGTACACGGGGTCGTAGCCGCCGTCCGAAATGTGCGCCTTCGCCCGCTCCGTAACTTTCAGCGCAAACCCCTCCGCCTTCAAACGCTTTTTCAACCGTTCTAAAAGAATTTCGACGATTTTATCGATTTCCTCTTCGGAGAGCGGCTTGAAGGTGACGATCTCGTCGAGACGATTCAAAAATTCGGGACGGAAGCTGCGCTTCAAAAGCGCCGTGACCCGCTCCTGCGCGGCGGAAGTAATTTCCCCGTTCTCGATTCCCTCCATAATGATATCCGAGCCGAGATTGGAAGTCAAAATAATAATGGTGTTTTTGAAATCAACTGTTCTGCCCTGCGAGTCGGTTATTCTGCCGTCGTCGAGCACTTGCAACAGAATATTGAATACATCGGGATGCGCCTTTTCGATTTCGTCGAACAAAACGATCGAGTAAGGCTTTCTGCGCACCGCCTCGGTGAGCGTGCCGCCCTCCTCATATCCGACGTATCCGGGAGGCGCGCCGACAAGGCGGGAAACGGAGAACTTCTCCATATACTCCGACATATCGATACGAATCAAATTCTTTTCGTCGTCAAATAAATTTTCGGCAAGCGACTTTGCAAGCTCGGTCTTGCCCACACCCGTAGGTCCTAAAAACAGGAAAGAGCCTATCGGACGGTTGGGGTCTGATATGCCCGCCCGCGCCCTTAACACCGCGTCGGAGACCTTTTTAACGGCTTCGTTCTGCCCGATCACCCGCTTATGGAGCTCGTCGCCGAGGCGCAGTACCTTCTCCCTTTCGCCCTCTTCGAGCCGTTTTACGGGAATGCCCGTCCAGCGCGAAACGATCTCGTCGATTTGCGCCTTCGTCACCTCGTCTTGCAGCATACGCTTTTCTTTGTTGTTCTTTTGCGCCTCTTCGAGCTTTTTGATAAGCTCGGGAAGCTCGCCGTACTCGATACGACCCGCCGTGTCGTAATCGCCGTGCGCCTTGGCATTTTCCAAGTCGCCGCGCAGAGAATCGATTTCCTCCTTAAAATCCTTTTCGTCGCGGATACGCGACTTCTCCTCTTCCCAAACGACCTTCATTGAATCGAACTGCTCTTTGAGCTTTGTAAGCTCCGCCTTCAGCGTTTCCAGCCGCGCCGTGGACAGTTTGTCCTTTTCCTTTGAGAGCGCGTTTTCCTCCACTTCGAGCTGAATGATTTTACGGTTCAAGGAGTCGAGCTCCGATGGCATGGAATCGATTTCCGTACGGATCATCGCCGCCGCTTCGTCCACCAGATCGATTGCTTTATCGGGTAAAAACCGATCGGAGATATAGCGGTTGGAAAGCGTCGCCGCCGCTATGAGCGCGTCGTCGTGAATGCGTACGCCGTGGAAGATTTCAAAACGCTCTTTGAGTCCGCGCAGAATGGAAACGGTGTCCTCGACGGTGGGCTCGCCCACTAATACAGGCTGAAATCTGCGTTCCAATGCGGCGTCCTTTTCGATATATTCGCGATACTCGTCGAGCGTGGTCGCGCCGATACAGTGAAGCTCCCCGCGCGCAAGCAAGGGCTTTAAGATATTGCCCGCGTCGAGCGCGCCCTCCCCCTTGCCCGCGCCGACGACCGTATGCAGCTCGTCGATAAAGAGCAGGATTTTTCCTTCCGATTTCGTCACTTCCGCAAGCACGGCTTTCAAGCGTTCTTCGAACTCCCCGCGGTACTTCGCGCCCGCAATCAATGCGCCCACGTCGAGCGAAAAGAGCGTTCTGTCCTTCAACCCTTCGGGCACGTCGCCCTTGACGATCCGCTGCGCAAGCCCCTCCGCAATCGCCGTTTTACCGACGCCCGGCTCGCCGATCAGAACGGGGTTGTTCTTCGTCTTTCTCGAAAGAATGCGAATGACGTTTCTGATCTCTTCGTCCCTGCCGATGACGGGCTCTAATTTGTGTTCGGTGGCGCGCTTTGTAAGATCCGTTCCGTATTTTTCGAGCGCCTCGTAGGTGCTTTCGGGGTCGTCGCTCGTAACGGACTGCGTGCCGCGCACCGCCTTCAAGCCCTGTAAAAACTTGTCCTTCGTCACGCCGAAGCGCGTGAACACTTTATCAAGCCCCCGCTCCGCGTTGTCAAAGAGGCATAGAAAGAGATGCTCTGCCGAAACGAACTCGTCCTTCATGCCCTTAGCGAGCTTTTCCGCCTCCGCAAGCAGACGGCGAAGGGAAGCCGAAGGATACGCCTCCCCTACGTTCGCGCCCGATACGCGCGGCAGGCGTTTGATTTCCTCCGACACGGCGCGAAAAAGTCCTTCCGCGTCGCACTCCGCCTTTTGTAGCATACGGAAGGGCGTGCCTTCTTTTCCTAAAAGCGCCGCCGCAAGGTGCAGAGTCGTAAGCTCGGAATTGCCGTATTCGAGCGCAAGCGACTGCGCTTTTTCGATTGCTTTTATAGAATTTTTCGTATATTTTTCTGCGTCCATATTGATCTCCCTGCGTTCTTTCGCTTTTATTATACCCATAACGAAATCGGTTAAACAAAGCAAAAAAAAGCCCGCCTTTTACGGCGGACCTTTTTAATCACAAGGGTAATACCCTTTCTCTTTCTTATGAATTTCCGCTCTGCCGCGGAACTCGTTTTGAACGGCTGCGATAAACGCCTCTTCCTCGCTCTCCCTTACGCGGAAACAGAACACCGTTTTTTCGTCGTATTCCCGATTCGTAACCGTGCGCCCTTCCGCAAAGCGGGTGAGCGCTTTTACGTCGGAATAAGAAACGCCGACGGCAATTTCCGTACAGATATCGAATAATACGACCTCCGCGCCGTTCACGCCCTCTGCGGCGCAGGAAGCGTAAGCGCGGGTAAGTCCGCCCGCTCCCAGCTTGATTCCGCCGAAATAGCGCACGACCGCAACTAAGGTTTCGAACAGCTTTTTCGCTTTTATCACGCCCAAAATGGGCATTCCCGCCGTTCCCTGCGGCTCGCCGTCGTCGGAAAAGCGGGCAAAGTTCCCTATTTTATCGCAGATATATGCGTAACAGATATGCGTTGCAAGCGGGTGCTCCGTGTGAAGTTCGCCAAGAAACGCTTTCGCCTCTTCCTCGTTTTCAACGTGTTTACAGTAAGTGATAAACCGCGATTTTTCAATGACGCGCTCGCTTGTAGCCTCGCCCGAAACGCTGAAATATGCCGCCATTATTTTTTGAATACGATTTTAACGCGCACTTTCTTGCCTTTGGAAAGCACGAAATCCTCGTTGGGAAGCGGTGCGTTTGCGTCCGCGACCCGTTCGCCGTTCACCGCAACGCCGCCCTGCTCGATAAGCCTTCTTGCCTCGCCGTTCGATTTGCAAATTCCTGCCGCCACCAAAACTCCGATTATATTGGAAACCTCTTTGCCGATTTCCTTTTCGGGCATATCGCCCTCGCCCCCGAACGCGCCGCGCGCTTCGGACTGCGCCTTTTCCGCCTTCTCCTGCCCGTGTACCATTTTCGTAAGCTCGTAGGCAAGCACCTCTTTGGCGCGGTTGATCCGCTCGTCCTTGAACTCACAGAGCGAGTTAATTTCTTCAAGCGGGAGGAAAGTAAGCAGTTTTAAGCACTTCTCGACGTCCGCGTCGGCGGTGTTGCGCCAGTACTGATAGAACTCGTAGGGACTCGTCTTGTTCTCGTCGAGCCACACCGCGCCCTTCTGCGTCTTGCCCATCTTTTTGCCCTCGCTCGTCGTGAGTAGCGTAAAGGTCATTGCGAACGCGCTCTTGCGCTCCTTTCTGCGAATGAGGTCCGCACCCGCCAAAATATTGCTCCACTGATCGTCGCCGCCAAGCTCTAAAAGACACCCGTACTTATGGTTGAGCACCAAAAAGTCGTACGCCTGCATGAGCATATAGTTGAATTCGAGGAAGGAAAGCCCCTTCTCCATACGCGTTTTGAAGCACTCCGCGGTGAGCATTTTATTCACGGAGAAGTGCACGCCGATCTCGCGCAAAAAGTCGATATAATTGAGATTCAAAAGCCAGTCGGCATTGTTTACGATGATTGCGCCGTTTTCTCCCTCGAAGCTGATAAACTTCGACATCTGCTTTTTGAAGCACTCTACGTGATACGCGATCGTCTCCTTCGTCATCATCGAGCGCATATCCGTTCTGCCCGAGGGGTCGCCCACCATCGCCGTGCCCCCGCCGATGAGGATAATGGGCTTGTGTCCCGCCTCCTGCATATGGCGCATAGCAATGAGCTGCATAAAGTGCCCCACGTGCAGGCTGTCCGCCGTGGGATCGAAACCGATATAGAAAGGTACGCTCTCCGAGCCCAATTTTTCGTAGAGCTCGTCCTCGTAGACGACCTGTTTGATAAATCCCCGCGCGCGCAGGGTATCCATTACGTTTTTCATAAATTACCTCGCAAATTCCATTATAGACGGCGAGGAAGATTTTGTCAACAGAATTGCGCCCTCTTCCCTGCGAGACGAATTGCCGCCGAGACGGGAAATAAGCTCCTCGCGGGAACAGGGGCGGGCAAGGCGGGCGCGGAGCATTCCGTTTCTTTCCGCCTTTTCCCTTTCGTGATATTCTTCAATCAAAATTTCAAGTTCTGCGCTCTTCATTGTATCCACTATTATACGG
>JAIDSX010000041.1 GCA_029060985.1 Clostridia bacterium
AATATCGAGCATTCCGTCCCGTTCCTCTTTTGCGTTCAAGTGACTTGCCTTTTTATTATAATATATTTTTTCGGGAATTGCAATTTTTTCGGAAAAGAGTTATAATGATTTTTGAAGAAAATTTTGACAATTCCGTTGCGGGGCGTTCGTTTGAAAAAATTCTTACCCGAAAACTTTATCCGTCTTACCGATATTTCCCCCTTCCCCCTCCTCGTCGTGGGCGGAAGCGTTAGGGACTTTTTATGCGGTACTTTGAAGCCCGAAGCCGATTGGGATATTGCGGGCGCGGGCTCGGACGAGGAGCTTATCGCTACCGCGAAAGAGGCGGGCTTCACCGTGGACGCCGTGTATAAAAACACGGGCACGGTGCGCCTTTCCGACCCCTCGGGCGTGAAGTACGAGTTTACCCGCTTCCGCTCGGATAAGTACGTGCGGGGTTTGCACGCGCCCGCCGAAATCGAGTTTACGGCGGACATCAAAAAGGACGCGGTGCGCCGCGACTTCACCGCAAACGCCGTCTATTACGACGCGAAGGAAGAAAAATTTATCGACCCCTTGGGCGGTATTCCCGATATTGAAAAACGTATTTTCCGCACCGTCGCGCCTGCGGGAAAGGTGTTCGGCGAGGACGGCTTGCGCCTCATGCGCCTTGCCCGCCTTGCTGCCGAAACGGGATTCTCTCCCGATAAAGAATGCCTTGCGGGAGCGAAAAAGCACGCTTCGCTTATCCGCGATATCGTGCCCGAACGGATATTTACGGAGCTTACGCGCCTTTTGAATACGGACGGAGAAAACGCCTACCGCGGGCTACACATTCTCAAAGATACGGGTGTACTCAAAGAAATCATGCCCGAGCTTGCTTTGGGCGACGGACTTCATCAGCGTGCCGACTTTCACAAGCACGACGTGTTGGAGCACTCCCTCCGCTGTGTACGGTATTCGCAAAAGGATATCCGCTTTGCGGCTTTATTGCACGACGCGGGCAAGCCCTTCTGCTTCTATCGGGACGGAAATTTTTACGACCACCCCGCAGAGGGCGCGCGCATTGCGGGGGAAATTCTTACCCGCTTAAAAGCGCCCGTAAAGCTTATCAACGAAACGAAAACGCTCGTTGCTCTGCATATGCGCGACTTTAATTTGCAGATGAAGGAAAACAAGGTGCGCAGAACGATTGCCGAAAATTTTGCGCTTTTGCCCAAACTTCTTGCGCTCTTTCAAGCGGACTTTTCCGCGTGCAAGGACGATTTATCCCCCGCGCCCGTTGCTTTGAAGTGGCAGCGCATTTCAGAAAAAATGAAGAGCGAGGGCGCGCCCCGCTCTTTGAAAGAGTTAAAAATCAACGGAAACGATTTATTGAAAATCGGCGTAAAGCCCGAAAAAATCGGACACGCCTTGAACGAGCTTTTGCTCTTTGCAATCGAAGACGGCTCGCGCAATCAACGCGAGCTTCTAATCAAACGCGCAGAAAAGCTTTATACTTAGAAGGGCAATGTTTCCCCGCCGAGCAAGTGGATATGTAAATGTTTGACGGTCTGCCCTGCGTTGTCGCCCTGATTGATGATCACGCGGTAACCGTCCTTTAATCCGAACACAGGCGCGAGCTTCGCGACCTTTTGAAGCGTTCTTCCGATGAGTGCGGAACGGACGCCGTCCATATCCGAAAGGTAGGCAAAGTGCTCCTTCGGTACGCACAAAAGGTGGATCTTCGCCTTGGGCTCGATGTCCTCGAATACCACGATTTCGTGATCCTCGTACTTCTTTTTTGCGGGAATTTGCCCCGCAATGATTTTGCAGAAAATGCAGTCTTCCATAATTTTTTCTCCTTATAAGATTTCGGCTTGTACGCCGTGATCTTTTATTTTTATCATTTTTACTTTTTTGAGCTCGCCCTCGCGCGCCCCCGAAGCGTGTACGCGCACGTAGTTTTCGGTATAGCCTCCGTCCTCTTCGAAGAGCACTTCGGCGGTTCTTCCTATTTGCTTTTCCAAAAATCTTTTCTCGGCCTCGTCCGCCGCCGCAAGCAGCCGCGCCGTGCGCTCTTTTTTGATATCCGCGGGCGTGTCCGCCTTTTTGAACGCCGCCGTGCCCTCGCGCGGGGAGTAGGGAAACACGTGCACCCGCGCAAGCCCCGCCTCTTCGACGATCGAAACGGAATCTTGAAAGTCCTCTTCCGTCTCGCCCGAAAAGCCCACGATAATGTCCGTCGTGATCGCGGCGTTTTCGAAGTACTCGTAAATCAGCGCGCACTTCTCCAAATATTCTTTCCGCGTATAGTGGCGGTTCATGGATTTGAGAACGCTATCGCTTCCGCTCTGCAAGGACAAATGGAAGTGCGGCATGACGTTGCCCGCGCCCTTCACCTGTTCGAGAAATTCCCGCGTGATGATTTGCGGCTCCAAAGAGCCCAGCCTTACGCGCACGGGCAATCCCTTTAACGAATAGAGGAGCTTTCCCAAATCGATATCGCCGTCGCGGTAGGAGGAAATATCGATTCCCGTTAAAACGATTTCCTTTGCGGTCGTCGCCTTCACCTCTTCCAAAATAGCCTTGGCGCTCCGCGAACGGGAACGCCCGCGCAGGTACGGAATCAAACAATAGGAGCAAAAGCGGTTACACCCGTCCTGCACGCGCACGAAGGCGCGGGTCTTTAACTGTTTGGGCGCGGGAAGCTCGGAAAAAACGCTCTCGTTCGAATCGGGGAAAATCCCCCTTTCGCCCAAGAGGGAGAGTACCTTATCCTTACCCTGCGCGCCCGATACGAACGTAACGCCGTCCTTTTCAAAGAACGCTTCGGGGTCGTTTGAGGAAGCACAGCCGAACACGATGACGGGCGCTGTCGGGTTATACTTTCTAAGCCTCGCCACCGCCTGACGCGATTTCTTCTCCGCTTCCTTGGTGACGGCGCAGGTATTGAGAAGATACAAGTCCGCAAAGCAGAGCTCGTCCGTCACCTCGTAGCCCATAGCTTCGAGCCCCGCGCCCAGCGACATACTCTCGACCTCGTTCATTTTACAGCCGAGGGTGAACACGCACGCCTTCATTTGAG
>JAIDSX010000042.1 GCA_029060985.1 Clostridia bacterium
ACGACGAGCGCCGCAAAGCGCATATTTCTACCGCCCTTGACCGTCTTGCTGACGCGGTTTACGCCGATGAGCTTTTTGATAAGCCCGTCGTTCTCTTCCTGTTTTCTCTGAGGTCTCATTTCTCTTGCCATATCTCTACTCCCCTTAGAATTTCAGTCCGGCTTCACGTGCGCCGTCCGCAAGCGACTGTACGCGTCCCGTATAAAGGTAACCGCCTCTGTCGAATACGACCGTTTCGATTCCCTTTTCCTTCGCGCGCTCGGCAGCGAGCTTGCCCACGATCTTAGCGGCTTCCCGCTTGGTCTTGCCGGCGATCTCGGCTTTTACCGACTTTTCGAGGGTGGAAGCCGACGCAAGGGTCACGCCCTTCGTATCGTCGATGAGCTGTGCGTAAATATGGTTGGTGCTTCTGTAAACGCTGAGCCGAGGTCTTTCGGCAGTGCCCGTTACGGTCTTTCTGACGCGAACGTGGCGGCGTTTTCTTTCCGCATTTTTATCAATTCTCGTTATCATCTCTTACGCTCCTTTACTTCTTGCCCTTGCCCGAAGTCTTACCTTCCTTATGCTCTACGTGCTCGCCCTTATAGCGAATGCCGTAGCCGTGGAAAGGTTCGGGTTTGCGGATCGCTCTCAGCTCCGCCGCAACCTGACCGACAAGCTCTTTGTCGATGCCGCTGACCGTGACGTCCGTCTGCGAGGGGCATTCGAGTTTGATTCCCTCGGGTGCGACATACTCGACGGGGTGGGAAAAACCTACGTTCAGGACGAGCTTGTTGCCCTGCATCGCCGCTTTCCAGCCGACGCCCTTTACTTCGAGTCCCTTCGTAAATCCTTCCGAAACGCCCTTGACCATACCCGCGATCAACGCACGGTAAAGCCCGTGGAGCGCGTTGGTCTCGTCTCTGTCGTCAAGCGCCTTTACGTGAATGTGTCCGTCCTCCGTTTGAACGTCGATCGCGCCCGTCACTTTACGGCTTAAAGTTCCCTTTGCGCCCTTGACGGTAACGATAGCGTCCTTGAAATCGACGGTAACGCCTGCGGGAAGCGCAATACTCATTTTACCGATTCTCGACATATTCCGCCTCCTTAATAGACGTAGCAGAGCACTTCGCCGCCCACGTTCTGAGCCTTTGCCTGCTTATCCGTCATGATTCCCTTGTTCGTGGAGATAATCGCGATTCCGTAACCGCCCAATACCTTGGGCATCGTTGCGGCGCCGCTGTAAGTTCTCAGTCCCGGCTTGCTGACGCGTTCCAGCCCGCTGATGACCGATTGGTTTTTATCCGTGTATTTCAACGTAAGAACGAGCTTTCCGTTGTAGCCGTCCTCTTCGAAACGCACGTCCTTGATATAACCTTCTTTCAAAAGAATGTCGGCAATCGCCTTCTTCATGTTGGAAGAGGGAATTTCCACGGTCTCTTTTTTGACCATGAGTGCGTTTCTGATTCTTGTAAGCATATCTGCGATCGGATCTGTCATTTTCTTTCTCCTTACCAGCTCGCCTTTTTCACGCCGGGGATCTGTCCCTTATAAGCAAGATTACGGAAGCAGATACGGCAAACGCCGTACTTTCTCAAAACCGCGTGCGGTCTGCCGCAAATCGTGCAACGCGTGTAAGCTCTCGTTGAGAACTTAGGCGTCTTTTGCTGTTTGTTGATCATTGACTTCTTTGCCATACTCGTCTCCTCACTTCTTGAAGGGCATTCCGAGCGCCCTCAAAAGCTCTCTCGCTTCTTCGTCCGTCTTTGCCGTGGTGACGACGCAGACGTCCATGCCTCTGATTTTCTCAACCTGATCGTATACGATCTCGGGGAAAATGAGCTGTTCTTTGAGTCCCATCGAGTAGTTTCCTCTGCCGTCGAACGCCTTGTCCGACACGCCGCGGAAGTCTCTCACTCTCGGAAGAGCGATCGATACGAGTTTATCGTAGAAATCGTACATTCTCTTGCCGCGAAGGGTCACTTTCAGTCCGACGGGCATTCCCTCGCGGAGCTTGAAGTTTGCAACCGATTTGGTAGCCTTACGGTAGATCGGCTTCTGACCCGTAATGAGTTTGAGTTCGTTCTCCACCATCTGCATGGATTTCTGGTTGTCCTTGATATCGCCGAGACCCGTGTTGATGACGATCTTCTCGATCTTGGGAACCTGCATGACGGACGCGTAGCCGAACTTCTTCATGAGGTAGGGCACGACTTCTTCGTCGTATTGCTTTTTAACTCTGTTCGTAGCCGTCGAAGTTTTCGCGGCGTCCTGTTTTACTTGCGCCTTTGCGCTCTTTTTCTCTGCCATCATTCTTCCTCCGCCCGATTATTCCTTGTTTTCGTTTTCGGGCTCGGTTGCAGTTTCTGCCGCATCCGCTGCCTTTTGGCTGCGCTTTCTCGTTCTCTTCTTGGGCGCCTCCGCCTCTTCGACGGGTTTTGCTTTGCTCTTCTTGGTGTAAGCCTTGTCGAGCGTTGCGCCGCAATGCTTGCAAACGCGGACCTTCTTGCCGTCAACGAGGTTGTGCGCAACGCGCGTTGCCTTGCCGCACTTGTCGCAGACGACCTCCACGTTGGAAGCGTCGATGAAAGCCTCTTCCGTTACGATTTTGGAGGTCTCGTTCGCCCTTCTCGCTTTCTCGTGCTTGCTGACGATATTCACGCCTTCGACGACGATCTTTCCCGCCTTGGGATCGGTTTTAAGCACCTTTCCCTGCTTTCCTTTATACTTGCCCGTCAATACGAGCACGTTGTCGTTTACTTTAACTTTCATTGCGCTTCTCCTTACAGAACCTCGGGAGCGAGCGAGATGATTCTCATGTAATCCTTCTCGCGGAGCTCTCTCGCAATGGGCCCGAAGATACGGGTTCCCTTAGGTTGTTTTTGGCTGTCGATGATGACTGCCGCGTTGTCATCGAAACGGATATACGTGCCGTCGGGACGGCGGATACCCTTTGCGCTTCTCACGATAACTGCCTTCACGACGTCGCCCTTCTTGACCGCGCCGCCGGGGGTAGCCGTCTTCACGCTCGCTACGATAACGTCGCCGATGTTGCCGCTCCTACGGAAGGAGCCGCCGAGTACGCGGATGCACATGAGCTCTTTCGCGCCCGAGTTATCCGCTGCTTTCAATCTTGTCTGCGGTTGAATCATGCTTTTTCTCCTCCCTGAATTACTTCGCCTTCTCGACGATTTCGGCTACGCGCCAGTTTTTGTCTTTGCTGATTTTTCTCGTTTCCACGATACGCACCGTGTCGCCTACGCCGCACTCGTTGTTCTCGTCGTGCGCCTTGAAGCGGCGGGTACGCGTGATCGTCTTTTTGTAAACGGGGTGTTTGCTCTTATCGGTCACCGCAACGACGACCGTCTTATCCATCTTATCGGAGACCACGATTCCGACTCTTTCTTTTCTAAGATTTCTTTCCATGATGCTCTCCTTTACGCCTTATTCTGACGGGCGCGGATTTCCGTATTCACTCTCGCGATATCCCGCTTGCAAGTCCTGATCGACAGGGGATTTTCAAGCTGATTGGACGCGTGACGGAAACGAAGATTAAAGAGTTCGCTTTTGAGGTCTTTGAGCTTTTTATCAAGCTCGGCGTCGCTTAAACTTTTGAATTCGTTTGCTTTCATGCCTGGTCACCGCCTTCCGTAGTTTCGAGGTCTTCCTTTCTTACAAACTTGCACTTGATGGGAAGTTTGTTTGCGGCAAGCCGCATTGCTTCGCGGGCAATATCCTCGGGAACGCCCGCCATTTCAAAGAGCACTCTGCCCGGCTTTACGACCGCGACCCAGAACTCTACGTTACCTTTACCGGAACCCATACGGGCTTCCGCAGGGTGACGGGTAATGGGCTTGTGGGGGAAGATGTCGATCCACACCTGTCCGCCACGCTTGATGAAACGCGTCATTGCGATACGCGCAGCCTCGATCTGGTTGGATTTGATCCAGCAAGGCTCTTCCGCTACAAGACCGTACTGCCCGTACGCGACGATATTTCCCTTATGCGCCGCGCCCTTGATCTTGCCGCGGTGCTGTTTTCTTCTTTTTACTCTCTTCGGAATTAACATTATCTGCCTCCTTCCGGTTTCTTCGCCTTCAAGACTTCGCCCTTGTAGATCCAGCACTTGACGCCGATCATACCGAAGGTCGTGTGCGCTTCCGCGAAACCGTAATCGATGTCCGCACGGAGCGTTTGAAGGGGAATCGAGCCGTCGTGATAGTGTTCCGAGCCCGCGATTTCACGACCGTCGAGACGACCGCTCACCTGCATCTTCACGCCCTTCACGCCTGCGCGCATCGTTCTGCCGATCGCCTGCTTCATGGCACGGCGGAAAGAAATACGCTTTTCAAGCTGCGCCGCAACGCTCTCCGCTACGAGCTGCGCGTCCGCGTCGATCTTCTTGACCTCGGTCACGTTGATGATGACCTGCTTGCCCTTCGTGAGCTTTGCAAGGTCCTTCTTGATGACTTCGATCTCCGAGCCCGCTTTTCCGATGAGAACACCGGGACGGCCCGTGTAGATCGTAACGACGATTTTGCCCGCCGCGCGCTCGATCAGAATCTTGGAGATCGCCGCCGCGTAGTACTTCTTTTTCAAGAAGGTACGGATGACGTTATCTTCTTTGAGGAACACTGAGAATTCTTTCTTGTCGGCATACCACTGCGTATCCCAACCTTTGATGATACCAACTCTCAATACGTGAGGATTAACTTTCTGTCCCATTTTAAATATTTCCCTCCGCTTTCTTC
>JAIDSX010000043.1 GCA_029060985.1 Clostridia bacterium
AGGCTGTACTGCATGACCTCCTCCAAACCGCCGTGTCTGCGCATGAGGTAGTAGCAGGTTTTGGAATAATGCGAGCCGAACATATCCGACACGTCGTCGTAACCGATAGAGTACACGTAGAAGGTATATTCGCCTACGGTTAGCTCCCTGTCATTATCATTTATCTTTTCTACTTTTGTCAAATCTGCCGTCGTCTTGCCATTCTTGACCGCCTTTGAAGAAACGCTCTCCGTCTTCCCCGTCTTGCTGTCGTAGGCAAAGTACTGATTATGAATACTGCGTGCCGCTTGTTTCACAAGATAAATGGTGCTGCCGTCGATATACATGGTCATGCCGTAGGGGGCGTCGCCGAAATCATAGGCAACCGAAGTCGAAGCGCCTGTAACACGAATCAGCTGATAAAAACGTTCGTCGGCATTAGAGGAATACCTTGGACAACATTTCGTTAAAACGAAAAGACTTCCGTCCATATAATAGAAATCGTCATAACTGCGGTACATGTTTTTGCTTACGCTAAATACGGAAAGCGTCGTGCACTCTTCCGTATCAAGATTGATCGCGTAAAAGTCAGAACCGATTAAATAGAAGTAATTTCCGTATCTTTGATATGCGTCTTCGCTGTTCGGAAAGGTAGCGTCGAGCGGAACGACGTGCATTTCGCCGTTCATGAAGTATTTAAACTCTCTCCCCGTAATATCGTAGACGATATTTCCGTCAAGCGTGCCATAACGAAAATCCTTGTACAAAAGCTCCGCGTCATGAGAAAAAATCACTTGATCCGCAACGTATACAAGCGAATCCGACACCTCTATAAAGTAATTTTCCGGCGTTTCCGTATCCCACAAATCGTATAAATCGGACGATTCCTTCGTCTTGTAATTGTAGTGGCAGAGTCTGCAATCGGTGTCTATCTGAATAATATAAAATATTTCCCACGTATCCTTTACGTACATATACGAAATAATTTTGAAGTCCTCTACGCCGTACTCCGTTTCGCCGACGGTGACCGAGGTCAAAAGTTTTTCCTCCTCCATACCGTCCGTACGGGAACGCTTATTACCCTTATACAGCCAAAGTCCCTCCGACGTACCGTACGTATCCGGAATGACGTCCGTCTCCGAACGCGGTTTCACGGCGCAGGCGACAAGGAATAATAACGGCAGAGCGAACAGCAACGCCGTTACGATCATGAAAGTTTTACGAAAATGTTTTTTCATACTTCTATTTTTTCACCCGAAAGCGGGGGTCGGTTTTCTTAAAATTCACAGATGTCGTCGAAGAAATAACCTTTGTTTTTATTCAGACTGTACTGCATGATTTCTTCCGTATCGCCGTGTTTGCGCATGAGATAGTAGCAGGTTTTGGTATAATAAGAGCCCCCCCATAAATCCATCGATCTCTTTGTCGTAGCCGATAGAGTCCACGTAGAAGGTATATTCGCCCACGGTTAGACTCCTAATATGCCCGCTTATCTTTTCCGGTTTTTTCAAATCCGAAGTCGTCTTGCCATTCTCAAATTCCTTTGAGGAAGCGCGCTTCAATTCCCCCGTCTTGCTGTCGTAGGCAGCGTACTGATATTCGCGATCACCCTTCTCGTCTTTCTCTAAATAAATGGTGCTGCCGTCGATACTCATGTACATGCTGGAAGCGGCGCCGAAGTCGTAGACAACCGAAGCAGAAGCGCCCGTAATACGAATGAACTGAAAATAACGCTCGTCCGTATTATAATTCCTTGAATAACTTCTCGTTAAAACGTAAAGACTTCCGTCCATATAATAGTAATCTTTATAACCGAGGTATATATCGTCGCCTGTGTTAAATACGGAAAGCGTCGTGCACTCTTCCGTATCGAGATTGATCGCGTAAACTTCGGAGCCTAATAAATAAACGTAATTTCCGTACCGCTGATAAGCGTTTTTCGCAAAAGAAGAGCCGAGCTTGATCACGTGCTTTTCACCGTTCATGACGTATTCAAACTCTTTTCCCTTGAGATTGTAGACGATATTTCCGTCGAGCGTGCCATGATAATCGTCGTACATAAGCTCCGCGTTATAGGAAAAAATCGCGCGGTCTGCAACGTATACAAGCGAGTCTGACATCTCTACAAGGTCACTTTGCGGCGTTTGAGTATCGGGCAAATCGTATAAATCGGACGATTCCTTCGTCTTGTAGTTGTAATGGCAGAGTCTGCAATCGTCCCCGATTTGAATGATATAAAAAATTTCGCTTGACTTTCTTATATATGTATAATATACGATTTCAAAGTCCTCTTCGCCGTACTCCGTTTCGTCTACGGTAATGCTTGTTAAAAGGGATTCCTCTCCCGTGCCGTCCGTGCGGGTGCGCGTATTTCCTTTATACAGCCAAAGCCCCTCCGACGTGCCGAGCTTATCTGGAATGACGTCCGCCTCGTCGCGCGGCTCTACAGATTTACAGGAAACGGCAATCAATAATATCGGCAGAGCAAACAGCAACGCCGTAACGATTATTAAAATTTTTCGAAAGTGCTTTCCCATACTTTTATTTTATCACTCGGCTTTGAGAATTGCAACCTTTTCTAAAAAAATCCCCGCCGAAGCGGGGACTGTGTTATTTCATAAATACGAGCACGCTCACACTTCTGGGCGGAAGCGTGACGGAGCGCGCGGAGACGGGCGCAACTTCCACGGGGGAAATCTTGTCGGGCTCTTCCAACGTATTGTAGTCGTTAAACTCTCCTTCCAAGCGGTGAATGCGCGTTAAAGAGCCGAAATCGAAGTCTCCCTCGATTTCTACTTCCATCTCCTCGGAAGAGGCGTTTACGGCCTTTACGAACACCGTGCCCTCGCGCTCGACGGCGGATGCGTAGAGTTTTTTGTCCTCCTCCGCAGTCGTGGGAAGAACGAAGTCGCCCGTATAGAGGCTGAAAAACTGTTGCACGTAATAGTTCGCCGTTGCGTAAGAATCCTTTCCGTCAAACCAAATCAAATCGGGACTCCACTGCGTATAGCCAAGCCGCGCGAAGAGCGGCGCGTAGGAAGCCATAACGACGACGTCGGCGTTCTGCTCCATACCCGTCATAAAGGCGGCTTCGGCAAGTCCCCCCTCCCAGCAGTTCGCCTGCGGCGCATTAAAGAGCGCGCAGCCCGAGCCGGGAACGTGCGCCGCGTATTCGCCCGCGTACACTTTGCCCTCTCTCGGATAGTCGTCGTAGACGTGCACGTTCTCGTAGAGCCATTCGGGAGAAACGTAAAAATGCTCGTCGGAGGCATAGACGAATTCGGGATTCTTTTTAAGATTCTCTCTCGTCCACTTCCATGCGCTTTCGTGCGAGGGCGTGCCGACGGTGGGTCCTACCGTGCCGATAATCTTCAAATCGGGATATTTTTCATGCAAACGCTTTTCAAAGATTTCAAAGCGCTTGTAAAATCCGTTGCTCTTGCCCTCGATTTCGGCGAGCCACTGCTCGTTGCCCACGCCGATATATTCGAGCGGGAAGGGCTGCGGGTGTCCCATTTCCGCACGCACGCTGCCCCAAAGGGTATCCGCGCCGCCGCGCGCGAACTCAACGACGTCGAGCGCGTCCTGAATATAGGTTTCCAGTTCGGGACTATCGAGCGGGACAAACTGCGTAGACATATACTGACAGGCAATGCCCACGCTGACGACGGGCAAGGGCTTTGCGCCCAAGTACTCGCACAGCCTGAAATATTCGTAATAACCGATCGCAAGCGTCTGCCCGTAGTGGGAGAACGCCGAGCGGAAGTTGTTCGATTCGTCGGTAGCGTGCACCGCCCAGCGGTTCCAGTTGTGCTTGCGGCGTTCCTTTATCCCGAGTGAATTTTTCCAAAGATACCTGTTTTCGAGGTTGTTCCCCTCCACGACGCACCCGCCGGGGAAGCGCAAAAATCCCGGTTGCAGCTCCTTCATATAGTTCACGAGGTCGCGGCGGAATACGCCGAACACCGCGTTTTCGGGAATCATCGAGAAGAAATCGAAATGCACTGTGCCACTCTTTGCAAGGGTCACAACGAAATCTCCCCCTTCAAGAGAGATTTTGCTTTTTAAGTTGAACTGATAATGCCGCCACTTACCGTCCGCTTTGATATTGACTTTTTTCACGAGCACGGGCGCGCCGTCCTTGTAAACGCCGATAAGCGCCGCGCCCTTGTAGTCGTAGGAGCGCGCATAGAAGGAAACGCGGTACTTCATCCCCTCTTCGAGGTAAATCCCGTCGAACGCCTTGTTCTTCATGCCCCCGCCCGCGACGGAAGCCACGAGGCGCATATAGTGCGGGTTTTCGGGGAAGAGCGCGCGGTCGGTCTTGACTTTGAGGGACGCCGCGCTCTCTTCGGGAAACGCTTTCCAGGCGTAGCCGCCGTCGAAGGACACGATATAGTTATCCCACTTACCCGAAACGTCCTTCGCCTCGAAATTGGGATTTTCAAGCATTTCGGCGTTCAAGCCGCCGTCGATACCGTAGTTCACGTCCTCGATAAACAGCCCGACCATTCCCTTGGAAACGGGTTTTTTATTTTCGCGCGTGAATTGAATTTTCATGGTCTATCCCCCTAATTGGAATACGTTAAAACACCCTTGCTCACCGCGGATTGCTCGATCGAATGCGCAATGTAGTTGATATGGTCGGCGGCACGCTCCAAGTTGCCGACGAGATTGATAAACACGCTCGAATTCTGCGGCTGGCACTTGCCCTCGTTGAGCCGTTCGATATGGGTGGCAACGAGCGTACGGCGGTCCTTGTCGATTTCGTCCTCCTGCGCGTCCACCTCTTTGAGCTTTGCGCGGTCTCTGAAAAGATACGTCGCAAGGGAGAGCACGTAGAGATTTTTGATTTTCTCGTACATCGCTTCGAGCCCCGTTAAGAACTCCTGCGAGAACACGAGGTTGTCGTTGACGTAGTGTCCCGTGTATTTTGTAACGTTATCGGCAAGCTCGCCGATACGCATAATGTCGTTAAGAACGTAGTGCAGGGAGGAAACCGTCTTTTCCTCGCCCATGGAAAGGTGCGTTGCAGAGAGCTTAATGAGGTAGGAAACGACCTTCTTATTCGCCGCAAACAGCTCCCCGTTCTGCTCCGTGACCTTCTCCTTGACTGCGGTATCCTTTTTGAGGAACGCACCGAAGGAAAGATTGAGAATGTTCATTGCATAGGTAAAGATTTTACCCGTTTCCTGATAGAGGTAATTGAGCGCGACGGAGGGCGAATTGAGAAGGCGTTCGTCGAGCTCCGCTAGAGGCAGGGCTTCCTCCTCCTTCTTTTTGTCGCGCACGATAAGATTTGCGAGCTTGACGAAGAGGTTGATAAACGGCAGGAAAATCATCGTGCCGATCACGTTGAAAATCGTATGGAAGAGTGCAATGCGCATTTCGGGGTTATTCGGGAACGCAGGCGTTAAAAGCGTATCCGCAAAGCCCTTCCATGCAAGCAGAATGATCGTGAAGATGATCGCGCCGAAGAAGTTAAACAAAAAGTGAATGAGCGCGGCGCGCTTCGCGTTGGGATTTGCGCCGATCGAGGAGATGAGCGCGGTAATGCAAGTTCCGATATTCGTACCTATGATTACAAAGTAAAGCGCATTGCCCGCTCCCCCGCCGATCATAATTCCCGTCGCCGTCATGGAAATGATAATGGCGTTCACCGCCGTAGACGACTGCAAAAGCGCCGTCAAGGCAATACCGATAAGAAGCAGTAAAATCGGGTGAATCTTTGCGCCGAAAATATTTTTGATGACGTCCGCTTCCGCACCGTCTACGGGGAAGGCGTTTTTCATGACCATAAGTCCCACGAAGATAAGCCCGAAGCCCGCCAAAGCGCTGCCGATCGACTTGATTTTTTCCTTTTTGGAAATCATGAGCATGAGCGCGCCGACTGCCGCACAGGCAAGAAAGAACATTGTGATATCGATTTCCGCCCCGCTGAGTCCCGTTAGGGAGACGATCCAGGTGACGAGGGTCGTACCGACGTTCGCGCCCATGATCATGGCGGTTGCCTGGAACAGGGTCATGATTCCCGCATTTACAAGACCTACGACCATGACCGTGGTAAATGCGGAGCTCTGCCCGATCACGGTGACCGCCGTACCGATACCCACACAGGCGAAGCGGTTTTTTGCCGTTTTGTTTAAGAGGGTTTGCAGCTTGTTGTGTGCAAGCCGTGTAAGGTTTTCGGAGAGCATCTTCATACCGATAAGAAGCGCCCCCATGCCCCCTAAGATTTTTAATATGATATAAACGTATTCCATATCAACTCGTCCTCTACCGTACTTACTTATTATATCAAGAAATATGTGCGTTTGTCATTCGTTTTACGGCAATTTGTAAAAAAATATTTTTGTACCTATTCAAGCACAAAAAAACTCTCCCCGATAACTCGGGGAGAGTAAAACTGTTTGTTTTAGTTGTTTAGCGGATTAGTTAGCAGGGTGCGTAATGGTTGCGTAGGCAGTAACGGTAGTCGTTGTGAAGCCACCGCCGATGTGAAGATTGAATTCTTCAACCGTGTTATCGGTAATAGCCAACCGATAATCAACTTGGTAAATTCCTGCCGTATCGGACATCAACATAAGAGATACGCTTATGAAGCCCTCTTCGACCCATGCCGCACGAAGACCAAACTCGCAATTCGTTGCAATTGCTTTATACTTGGCCCAATCGTCGGAGAAGTTTCCATCCGCATCCATGATAAAGAAATGCTTATAGAGAATGTTCGTATTGGTACCCGCATCGTCTCCGGCAATATTGGCGCCCAACTTCGCATCGCCGAACGTCCAACCGTAGCAATCGGAGCGTCCCGTATAGCCTTCGCTGAATTCCCAGTAAAGCGAATCCCAGTTTGCATTAATATCACCCGTTTGCGTACCGTAAATTATGATTTCTTTGCCCTTGGTGAGTTTTTCGGGAACTGCATATCCGTTATAGATAACCTCAGTAGTTGACGTAAAGCTCGTATCGAAAACAGGCGTATACGCGAAGGTTGCGCCGCATCCCGCGCAAACATTATCTTCACCTAAATCATTATGCGGGCACAAGCGAGCGATGGTGATATCCGTAAGCTCTGCGGTTTCGCCTGCAAGAGCAATCCAATAACCTTCCAAACCTGCGCTCACTCTATACTGCATGAGGAAAGTGTGATCCGCTGCCGCGGCACCGCCGATCGCGAAGTTTGCGGTGATCGTGTAGGTTATATACACGTAAGCGCCGTTCGTATAATCGATTTCAGCCTTGAACGAGCCTGCATTCGTCTGCAATTCCGTCATCAAAGCGCAGAAATTTTCAAACCAACCATCGTCAGTACCGTCAAATCTCACACCAATAGGCTTGAAGTTACCTGTATCACCTGTCGTAAAGGTACTGCCCTTAACATTAGCCTGCCAATCGTAATATGCGTAAGCGTAGCTCTCGGGAGCATAGTACGTACCAACGTATCCATCGTCTGAGAGCATTACTTTCACACCCGAGAAACGGTGCATATTGGTAGCTTTTTCATGAGTATCTGCGTTAATCTCAACCTCATCGGTTGCGAGAACGGTAGTCGTGTTTTTGAGCTTACCCGTGACGGTAACCTTCTGACCCGGCTCGATTTGCTCGGGATAGACGTACTGAGGCGTCGTTCCGGACGTGGCATAATCACCGACTGTGATATCCTCGATCTCAATCTTTGCATTGGCGTTCAATTTCCAAACCGCAGTAATTCCAACGTTGCTGCCCGCTTCGATATCACAGGAATCGCCAAGATTGTAAGGCATTCCGTTCACAGTCCAACCAATCAAAGTGTATTGGTCGCGGGTGAACGTGTCTTTTCCGCCAAGCGTAATGGTGTAGGAGTTGTCGCTGTTTTTCTGACCGAGATCAGCTGCGAGTACGGGCTTCTCTTCGGAGCCATCACCAAACAAACCGTTGGAATAGGTTACTTTCGTAATTTTTGCAACAACGGTAAGGTCAGACTCGATATCGGCATTCAGATCGAAAGGCGTATCATCAATATACCAACCTTCGGAGATCGAAGTTGCGGTAGACGCGGGAGCTGCGGGAGTAGCAGAAAGCTTTTCGCCCGCTTCAACAACGTATTTGATACCCGCACCGGGACGTCCATCATTCGGGTTTTCACGGAAAGTAATCGTATGGGAAGCGCCTTTCAAAAGTATAACCGTACCGGAAATGGAATCGGTTTCTTTTGTTCCTTCTACTTCTCCCGTCTCTGTGTTGTAGCTCGTGAATTCGGGCATAAAGCTCTGTGCGCCCATGATATAAAGGGTCAACGAGGTTCCTTCGCAAGAAACTACAAGGGGGCTAGAAGAATCTGCCTGAGGCCCATCAGGATCGTCATCAGCGTGTACGGCGAGATCGTCGCCGACAACCATAACGGTATACGCGCCTGCTGCAAGATCGTTTATGGTGTACGCTTTGTACCAACATCCAAAACTGTCTACGTCACCGGTCACCTCGGAAGTCCCGTTCGTAGCAGTGAGCGTTACGCTTTCCGCTTTAACGATTTCTCTGAAATACGCGGTATAGGTTACGTCGTGTGCGGGAATGGTAAGATCTTCCGACCCGTCGTAATAGCGGTGTTCGTTATCCGCAAGGTGAGAGAATACATAATTTTCCGGATTAAGCGAGCCGAAATTAATCGCCTCAGAAATCTCTTCAAGGTCGATTTTGTCGCCGGCGTGTCCCACAATCGGGTTGCAATCCAAGGTGATACCCTCTACATTCGATACGAACGTTACCGTATACGTCGTGTCAGGAATCTGCGTCCACTTTGCGGTAAGCGTAATGTCCTTGGCGGGCATCGTGATTTTCTCGCCCTCCGCATACGTCTTGCCGTTGTAGTCCCAGCCGGAGAAGGTGTAGTTTTCAAGAGCAAGATCGCCTTGACCCTTAACGGTTACTTCCTTACCTTCTTCATACTTCGTCGAATCGGTCGGTACGGAGCCCGTTTCGTTCAGCGTGCTCTTAACGTAGGTGACCGAATAGGTCTTTGTCTCTCCGCAAGCCGCAAACGTGATTGCCGCAGCGGCACACATGAGCGAAGCGGTGAGAACTGTAAACAATGCTTTTTTCTTCATGTCTTTCCCCCTAAGAGAATTTTTTGTATTTTGAACATTTTTATGTCCAAATACTATTATAATACTATCATTTTTGTTTGTCAAATATATTTTGCGTCAATTTTTTTATTTTCTGAACAAATATATTGAGGGAATTTATGTCAATAAATGACGCCCCGCGCATTTTTGCGCGGGGCGTTGATTGACCGCAAATTATACGATTCCCTGTGCGAGCATTGCTTCCGCCACTTTCTTGAAGCCCGCAATGTTCGCGCCCGCAACGTAGTTTCCGCTTAATCCGTACTCCGCCGCCGCATTATCCATATTATGATAAATATTTACCATAATGCCTTTCAGCTTCTTATCCACCTCTTCGAACGACCAATACAGCCGTCCGCTCGACTGCGCCATTTCGAGCGCGCTCGTGGCAACGCCGCCCGCGTTCGCCGCCTTCGCGGGAAGAAGGATCACTCCCGCCTTCTGGAACGCCGAAATCCCTTCGAGCGTGGTGGGCATATTCGCGCCCTCGCCTACGAGTTTTACGCCGTTTTTGATAAGAGCCTTTGCGCTCTCCGCGTCCACTTCGTTCTGCGTTGCACAGGGAAGAGCCACGTCGCAGGGGATATTCCAAATTCCCTTGCATCCCTCGTGGTACTCCGCGCCCTTGACCCGCTTCGCATATTCCGAAATGCGTGCGCGCTCCACTTCCTTGATCTGTTTGATAACGTCAAGCTGAATGCCGTTCTTATCGTAAATATAGCCATTTGAGTCGTACATCGCAACGACCTTTGCGCCCAGCGACTGCGCCTTTTCCACGGCGTAGATCGCAACGTTGCCCGAGCCCGATACGATCACCGTTTTGCCCTTTAAGCTATCGTTACGCACGTTCAACGCCTCTTCCGTCATGTACACGAGACCGTAGCCCGTCGCTTCCGTGCGGGCAAGCGAGCCGCCGTAGCTGAGTCCTCTACCCGTCAATACGCCAACGTGCTCGTTTTTAATGCGCTTATACTGTCCGAAAAGATAGCCGATCTCTCTGCCGCCGACCCCGATATCCCCCGCGGGAACGTCGGTATCCGCGCCAACGTGGCGGCAAAGCTCCGTCATGAAGCTCTGGCAGAAACGCATGATCTCGTTATCGCTCTTGCCCTTGGGGTCGAAGTCCGAGCCGCCCTTTCCGCCCCCGATGGGAAGCCCCGTCAAGCTGTTTTTGAGAATCTGTTCAAGTCCCAAAAATTTGATGACCGAAAGATTGACCGTCGGGTGAAATCTTAAACCGCCCTTATAAGGCCCGATCGCGCTGTTGAACTGCACGCGGTAACCCTTGTTTACGTGAACTTTATTTTGATCGTCCACCCACGGAACGCGGAACAAAATAACGCGTTCGGGCTCGACAAACCGCTCTAAAAGCGCGGTCTGTTCGTATTCGGGGTGGCGAGATACGACGGGTTCGAGACTCGTTAAAATCTCCGTCGCCGCTTGGTGAAATTCGTTTTCGTTCGGATTTTTTGCCTTGACTTCGGCAAGAACTTTTTCTACGTACTTCATAAATAAACTCCCGTTTCTCTTGAATTTGTTATGAACATTATACCAAATTCAAATTATTTTGCACGCTTTTTATTGAAATTTTTGTTCCTTCATCCTTCACGAATTTTTATGTTGACTATAAGTAATAATTATAGTTCTTAATATGGAAATTAAAATCCGTTCTTTTTATGCAGATAAAAACCTCTGCGGCGGGTCTCTACGATATGATATTCCTGCTCCCGCTTCATTTCGTAGATACAGGGGTTTGCGGGCGAGGCAAAGGCGAGCTTCCCCGCAATATCCGCTGCCTCCGCGTAGCCGTAGGCGCACAGGCACACCGGCACGCCGTACAAATACGCATCTGCGCGTATGAGCACTTGTTCCAAACTCTCGTTCGGCTCTTCGAAGATACACACGATCAAGTCCGCACCGCAAAGAGAAATAGTTTCGACTACCTGCGGAAAATACAAGTCCTCCGCAACCACGATCCCGATTTTTCCCGCCTTGGTATCGAAAATTTTTACGCCCGCCCCCGGTCGGTATTCGGAAGAATCGAGCTGATTGAGCATATCCGAAACGCCCAAAATTCTCCCCCGCTCGGCAACTACCACCGACTTGCGCCTTATCCCGCGCGAATCGGAATAGCACCCGCACACTACGACGTTCTGCCCCTCTTTCGAAAGAAGGGCAACGTCCTCGAACAGACTCGTTTCTCCTTTCAGTTCCCTTTCGTAGCTCACTTCCCCCAACGCCATAAAAGAAAAGCAAACGATATCCGCTCCGAAGTTCGCCTGCTTTTCACTGTATGTATTCAAATCGCCGCTCGTCACAAAACAAATCCGCATAACGTTATCATTATATCGGTCGTGCGCTTATTTTTGTGAATGATTCCTTATATATATCGTACAGCCGCAGTCGGCAACCGTTGCGGTGAAACTGCCTGTAAGCGTAACGTCGCTTTTCGGCGTATGTAGAATTTCGAGCGAAGTTAGCCCCGAAAAGGCGGTTTTCGATATTTCGCCCGGCTCGACGCCGCAGGCGTTGATCTCTTTCAGATTCGGACAGGCATAGAACGCAAACGATATCAAACGCCCGCCCGTCACACGAACGCTTGCAAGCGTTTCGGGCACGCGGTATTCCTTTCCCGTGGAAAACAGATGGGCAAACTCGCCCTTGTATGCCGTACCATAGGGCGATCTTGCGCTTCCCACAAAGGGAACGGTCAGCGAAGTAATTGTTTGACAGGCTAACAGTGCGCCCTCGTCCGCGAACGCCAAATCCGTATCTACTGATAACTCTTGAACGCCGCCGAGCGCCGCAAGCAGCCGCTTCCCGCCCGCGGTGTCCAAATAGACTGCGCCGCCGTTTTCCGCATAGGGCGCTTCCGTATAGACTTTTTTCACGTTGCTCCCCGCAAACGACGCCGCGCTCACCGTTGATCCTTTGCGAAGATACACCGTGTTTGCATTCGTCTCATTGAGAACGCGGGAAGTGACGTTTCCCTCTAAAAATACGATTTCGCCGCCCTCCGCACGCGAAACCTTTTTGATTTGGCTACCCGTCCAAATATAATATTCGCCGTTATACCAAACCCGATCGGAAAATTCGCGGTAGATCGCCGCGCCGTCGATGCGCGTGCCAGCCGCCGTGCATTCGAGAAGCTCCAAAAGATTTCCGTATTCGAGCGTATCGTACACCGCGCCCGCTTCGCTTTCGATCTTGCCCGTTATGCCATTGCGCGACAGGATCACACTCTCCCCGTCCATACCCGCAAGGCTTTCAAAAGCGGAAGAATAACTTTCTTTTGTTACGCTTCCGTCCGCCCAAACGCATTCGTAAGTTTCGCGGCTTGAAATCCGCTTCGGCAGGGGCAGAAAAAGACAAAAAAGACAAGCGGCGGTAAATATAGCCACCGCCGCTCTTTTTATGAATTTAACCGTTTTGCTCTTCATTAGTACTCATTTCCGCTTTCTTTTTAACGCTTTACAAAATTTCTTCGACGGATTTTTTAGCTTTTTCGCGCGCTTCGGTAGCCTTTTACTCGTTCTCGG
>JAIDSX010000044.1 GCA_029060985.1 Clostridia bacterium
ACCTTGCCGGCTGCTAAGAATTGCCTTACTTTATCGCTAAGGGAAGAATGATCTAAAAATATAAGGGGAAACAGGGGGAGAAAATTATGGCAACGACAAAGAAAACCGACGCGAAAGCGGCTGGTAAGAAAACGGTGGCAAAGTCCGTGCCGAAGAGTTTAGAGCCCAAGATCAAGGAAGGGGAAGCGGCGAAGGCGTTCGAGGAAGTCGTACCGACCGTTAAATTAAAGGAAAAGCCCGTAAAGGAAAGCGAGATTCAGATTGCGCCGAAAAAGAAAATTCTTTTCGTTGCGTCCGAAGCCGCGCCCTTTATCGCTACGGGCGGACTTGCGGAAGTAGTCGGCTCTCTCTCGAAAGCGCTTGCAAAGGACTCGAATTACGACGTTCGTGTGATCGTTCCGCTCTATCAGGATATTAAAAAGGAATTCAGAAAGGAATTCCGTTTTATCGGAAACATTTTCGTTCCGCTCTCCTGGCGGAATCAGTACTGCGGAATTTTCGAATACGTTGCAAATAACGTGACCTTCTATTTCGTGGATAACGAGTACTATTTCAAACGCCCCGGCTGTTACGGCTATTACGACGATGGGGAACGTTTTGCGTTCTTCTGCCGCAGCGTTTTGGAAATTCTGCCGTTTGTCAATTTCTATCCGGACGTTCTGCACTGTCACGACTGGCAGGCGGCGCTTGCGGCGATTTATCTGAAAACGATTTATTGTTTCCGTCCCGAATATCAATTTATTCGTTCGGTATTCACGATTCATAATATAGAATATCAGGGACAGTATTCCTTGGATATTCTTGAAGACTTATTCGGGATTCCTGGCGAATTTAGATACCTCGTCGAATACGACCACTGCATCAACCTCATGAAAGGGGCGATCGAGTGCAGTGAAAGATTCTCCACGGTGAGCCCGACTTACGCGGGGGAGATCAAAAATCCCTATTATGCGCACGGACTCGACAATATCGTCCGCCGCAACGAGTTTAAGCTCTGCGGTATCTTGAACGGTATCGATCCCGATTATTACAATCCAGCGACCGACAAGGCGCTGTTTGCGAATTATTCCGACAAGAAGCCCGAAAAGAAGGCGATCTGTAAGGAAGAACTGCAAAAAATGCTCAATCTTCCCGTAAAGCCGAATACGCCGATCATCGCTATGATTTCCCGTCTCGTGACCCATAAGGGGCTTGATTTGGTGCGCGAAGTCATCGAGCAGGTGCTCCGTCAGGACGTGCAATTTGTGATCCTCGGAACGGGTGATTCCGCTTACGAGAACTATTTCAACGATCTTGCGCACCGCTATACGGGCAAAGTCGTTTCGATCATCTCCTTCAATTCCGATCTTTCCCGTAAAATTTATTCGGGTGCGGATCTCTTCTTAATGCCGAGCAAGAGCGAGCCCTGCGGACTTTCGCAGATGATCGCTTCCCGCTACGGTACGGTTGCGATCGTGAGAGAGACGGGGGGACTTCGCGACAGCATTACGCCCTACGGCGCGGGCGGAAAC
>JAIDSX010000045.1 GCA_029060985.1 Clostridia bacterium
GATTTTTGCCCGCGCAGTCAACTGCGAAAAACCGGAAAACGGCTCGCCCTGCGGAACGTGTAAGATCTGTCGTGCACTTTCGGAGGGCTCGCTTGACATTGCGGAAATCGACGCGGCGTCCAACAACGGCGTGAACGAAATGCGTGATTTAAGGGAAAAAGTGCAGTATCCACCCGTTTCGGGGAAATACAAAGTATATATTATCGACGAAGTTCATATGCTGACGGACAGCGCCTTCAACGCGCTCTTGAAAACGCTTGAAGAACCGCCTCAGCACGCAATCTTTATTTTGGCGACGACGGAGCCGCAAAAGCTTCCCGCGACTATTTTATCCCGCTGTATGCGGCTTGATTTTAAGCTGATTCCCACGGAGGATTTGGTAAAGCACCTCAAAAGCATTTTGAAAGGAATGGGAAAGGAGTACGAGGACGAGGCGGTGGAGGCGATCGCCCGCGCAGGCGCGGGGAGCGATCGTGATATGCTCTCGATTGCCGAAATGTGCTTGGCGTATTCCGATAAGCTCACCTACGACGGCGTAACGGCGGTGCTCGGAGCGGCGGATTTTAAGGAAACCTGCACGCTTGCGGGGCAGCTTATTGCGCCCGATCTTGCTTCCGCACTCACGACTGCGGAAAAGATATTGTCTGCGGGGCGGTCCGTGGGCGTATTGTGCCGCGATATTCTGCAAGCATTGAATATGATTGCGATCGCAAAGGCGTGTCCGAATGCGGAATCCCTTTTAATGATTCCCAAAGAGCATTTCCGCTTGGTTTCGAAGATCGCAGAGGTTGCCGACGGCAGGGCGATTTTGCGGGTAACGGATATTTTCGTTCGGCTCGAGCCCGAGCTGAGGTATGCGACATCGCCGCGTATCTGCTTTGAAACGGCGGTCATGCGCGCCGCGCTTCCGAACGCAGACCTCGATCTCGACGCGTTTGCGGTACGGGTGTCCAATATCGAAAAACGGCTGTCGCAGGGGGTTACGTTCTTGAATACGGCGCTTTCCGAAGAGCGAGAGCCCGAAATGAAAGTGGAAGAAGCTCCCTTTGAAACGGGGGATTTTCCTACGGAAGAGCCCGTATTCGATTACGAAGAGCCGCCGCAGGAGGAAGAAAAACCCGTAAAAAAGGTAAAAGAAGTAAAAGCCGAGCCTCCTAAACCGCAGGAAATTGCGCCCTTGCCGAAGGACGCTTCGGCGGAAATGGTGTTCGGCAAATTTATGCGTGCGCTCAGAAAGGCGGGGTCAAACGGCGTGCTCTATAC
>JAIDSX010000046.1 GCA_029060985.1 Clostridia bacterium
CTAAATTATACGATATTGACGAAATTTTTGAAATGTTTTCAATTACCTTAAAATCGTCAAAACCTATTTTATCCAAATTACTATATTTACTTTTTAAGATAACGTTTATCTTATTATCTTCAAAAGATTCTTCGATAGAAGGCTCATGATAATACTGTAAAATTTCCTTATCTTGCAGTTGTCCTTCCAAGTAAGCACTATCTGCCCACGCATTTATCCCAATATGCTTTAGTAGGTAACAACCTATCAAAATCAGGAATACAACTAACCCAATTAGGATAAACTTTGACTTTGCAATAATTTTTTTCATATTAAATCTCCTTTTGTCTCCAAACGCTTAACACCCAATCTTCTGAATAAGATACTTTTATACCACCTACTTTTTCTTCCACCAAAACATCGCTTACCGGCATATTACGATAACCTATTTTAATCACTGCGCAACCGTTATACCAGCCGTAATACCTAAACCCAACTTCGTCCAATGTAATCGTAGGCAAATACCCTTTTGCAGTGTGCACATCGTAATACGCCTGTTTTATTGCCATTGTCGTTGCGTCGTCTAATACTTCCGGAGTTTTGGGCTTTGGCGTATAGTTTTTACTCATAACACCTTCGTTCCCTTTCCTTCCGCCGTTATGATAATATGCAATGCTTTTCAAATCGTTCTTTGAAAGCCACCCATACTTATACGCCTCTTCCAGCGTATAAAACGGCTTATCTTCAATTTCTTCGGGATCATTACACCCGCAGAACAGACATAAGCCCATAACCAACGCCGCACTGATACTTAAAAGCTTTTTAATCATTTTCCCTCCTTCATCTTTCTATATAAATAGACGAAAAAACTTTAGAAATTGTTACAAGTATTTTTGTATTTTTGTATTTTTATTTTAGCATGCTCCCCCAGCTTGTCAAGAAGAAAAATAAAAGAGCCGAGTAAAATCTCAGCTCTTTTGTTTTCAATTATTGAGGCTTTTTCATGGTGAGGGAAATACGCTTTTTCCTTTCGTCCACTTCCTTGACCCACACCGTGACAACGTCGCCAACGGATAAAACCTCCGAAGGGTGGCGGATAAACTTATCGCAGATCTGGGAAATATGTACGAGTCCGTCCTGGTGAACGCCGATATCGACGAACGCGCCGAAATCGATGACGTTTCTGACCGTACCTTTAAGCTCCATGCCCGCCGCCAAATCCTTGATATCGAGAACGTCCGTTCTCAAAACGGGTGCGGGAAGCTCGTCGCGGGGATCGCGCCCCGGTTTTTTGAGCTCCTTACAGATATCGAACAGCGTCATGAGTCCGATCCCGCACTCCTTTGCCGCCTTCTCTTCGCCGTACTTATTCAGCCGCTCCATAAGGTGACCCAAGTTCCCCTTCTTTACGTCGTCCATCGTGTAGCCCGTAATTTCTATGAGCTTCTTCGCCGCCTCGTAGGATTCGGGGTGCACGGAGGTGTTATCCAAAATTTCTTTACTCTCGGGCACGCGCAAAAAGCCCGCGCACTGCTCGAACGCCTTTGCGCCGAGCTTGGGCACTTTCAAAATCTGCTTGCGCGAAGTGAACGCGCCGTTCTCCTCTCTGTATTTTACGATATTGTCCGCCGTGCCCGAATTGAGTCCCGAAACGCGCGCAAGTAGAGGTGCGGAAGCCGTGTTAAGGTCTACGCCGACTGCGTTTACGCAATCCTCCACCACGCCGTCGAGCGCCTGGGAGAGCCGCTTTTCGGGCATATCGTGTTGATACTGCCCCACTCCGATACTCTTGGGGTCGATTTTCACAAGCTCCGCAAGCGGGTCTTGAAGACGGCGCGCGATCGAAACCGCGGAACGCAAATTGACGTCGTAGTCGGGGAACTCCTTCGCCGCAAGCGGGGAAGCGGAATACACCGAAGCGCCCGCCTCGTTCACGATCGCATACGATACTTTACTGCCCGCCATTTGGGAAATGAGCTCGCAGGTCATCTGTTCGGTTTCGCGGCTTGCCGTGCCGTTGCCGATTGCAATATGCTGCACCTTATCCTTTGCAATGAGCGCGGAGAGCGTACGGATACAGTCCTGCTTCTGCTTCTCGCCGTAGGTCGGATAGACGACCGTCGTATCGAGCACCTTGCCCGTGCCGTCTACGATCGCGACCTTACAGCCCATGCGGTAGCCGGGGTCAAGCCCCATCGTGACAAACCCCTTTACGGGCGGCTGCATTAAAAGCGGTCTTAAATTGAGCGCAAACTGTCCGATCGCCCCTTCGCTTGCGGCTTCCGTAAGCTCGGCGCGGATCTCGCGCTCTACGCTGGGAGCGATCAATCTGTCGTAGGCGTCCTCCGCGGCGGCACTAACGAATGCGGACGAAGCGCAGGCAGGCGACTTCACTGCGTGCCTCGTGACGACGGCGATTGCCGTATCGCGGCTCATTTCCACGCCCGCTTTGAGCTTTTCCTCCCGCTCGCCGCGGTTGATCGCAAGCACCTGGTGACCCTGAATCTTCTTGACGAGCGAGGAAAATTCGTAATAGTTGCGGTAGACGGTGTCCTCTTCCGTATTGGCGCGGGAGACGACTAAGGCCTGTTCGCGCCAGAGGGCTTTCAAATCTTTTCTGATTTCCGCGTCGTCCGAAATGAGCTCCGCGATAATATCGCTTGCACCCGCGAGCGCATCCTCTTTGCTCTCGACTCCCTTTTCGGGATCGATATATTTGACCGCCTCTTCCTCCGGAACGGGGCAGTCCTTCTCCTGTGCGAAAAGTAAGAGCGCAAGCGGTTCGAGTCCCTTCTCCTTTGCAACCGTTGCGCGCGTGCGGCGCTTCTGCTTGTAGGGGCGGTATAAGTCCTCGACCTCGGCAAGCGTTGCCGCTTCGTCGATTTTTTGCGCAAGCTCTTCCGTGAGCTTGCCTTGATTCTCGATAGAGTTTTTGACCTCGCCCTTGCGCGTTTCAAGTCCGCGAAGGTATTCGAGGCGGTCGGCAAGATTGCGGATCGTCTGGTCGTCCATCGCGCCGTGCATCTCCTTGCGGTAACGGGCGATAAAGGGTACGGTATTGCCCTCGTCGAGAAGGTTCACGATATTCTGCGCGTACTCCTCTTTTATATTCAATTCTTCGGATAACTTTTCAACAATCGATTTCATAATGACCTCTTTTTATTTTCTGCCCGAAGCGGAAGCCGCGCTCTCCTTGCCCCACTTCCGTAAAGTTTCGATATACTCTCTGTTCCTCGATAAAATGCCCACCGTGCGCTGGAACACCGAATCGAGACGGGTGTAGCTGCCGCACATTCCGAGGGTAAATTCCTCTTCCGCGACCGTCTTGATCGCCCATTCGATGTCCGCATACGAGAAGCCCTCGCTGATCTTTGCAAGCGCGTCGATCTCCTCGTCGGTCAGGTGCACGGTCAGGGAGAGCTTTGCAAACATATTGATGGCGCATCTTCTCTCGTACTGCGAGGGAAGGTCTACGAAGAACACCTCGTCGAATCTCCCTTTGCGGAAGAGCTCGGGCGGGAGCTTCGTTAAATCGTTCGCGGTCGCCAAGAGGAACACGCGGTCTGCGTTCTCTTGCAGCCAGAAGAGGAACGCGCCCAAAATGCGCTGTGCCGCTTCGTTGTCCCGTCCCACCGCAAGCTCCTTTTCGATTTCGTCGATCCATACGATACAGGGGCTGACGCTCCCGATATAGTCGAGCGCGCGCCTTAAATTCGCCTCGCTTGCGCCCACGCTCTCGCTGAACACCGCGCCGATATCGAAGCGGTACAAAGGCAAATGCCATTCGCAGGAGATAAGCCGCGCCGTGAGCGATTTTCCGCAGCCGGGAACGCCCACCATGAGCGCGCCCCGCGGAGGAGTAATATATTTCGCGCTCAGCTCCTCGTCGGGAGAGAAGAAGATTTTCTGCTTCTTCAAGAGCCATTCTTTGACGCCTTCCATGCCCGCGACGTGCACGTCGCGCACGTGAATATGCTTGACGGCGGGATTCTTGCCGAAGATCATATCCTTGCGCATTGCCACTACGCAGAGATTTTCATAGGTGAAGCCGTCGCCCGTATTCAGCGCGTAATTCATCACCGTTTTGAGCTGTAACGCCGTATAGCCGCCTAAGACGACCGCCGCCTGCGAAACCTTTTCGGGCGGAAGCGTTTTGATTTGATTGTCCGCAATAAAATCGCGGATCATGCCCTCGCGCTCCTTCTTGGAGGGAAGGCTGAGCTTTACGAAAATCGCAAGCCTTGCAAGCCCTTCGTAGATCGTCTCGTTCGTCACGAGTATGAGCGTTGCGCCGCAGTCGGCGGCAAGCCTTACGACCCCGATCGCCTTTTCGACGAGTTCGTTATCCGTTTCAAGCCCGCGGATATCACCGAACGCGTAAACCGCGCCGCTCCTCTTTACGATTTCTTCCGAAACGTAGAGGAATGGATCGTCTACCTTCTTCCCTTCATCATTGCTGCCGATCCTTTTGAAACCGCTGAGCGCGGTATCGTATTCGATGGGAATTTTCGTATTTGCCGATACGACTTTGAGCGCGGATTCCGCTCTGTCGCGCTCGTCCGTCATCACGACGATAAGAGGCGCGCGGCTGTTCACGCACGCCGTGATTTCATGCACCGTTCTTTGAAAATCGCTCATTATTTTACCTGCCGATTTGTTTTATGATTTTTCATTCTTTCTATAATATAGTCCGCGTACGCGCCCGCAACGTTTTTCTTCGTAGCAAGTTCGAAACCGCCGAAAAACGCATTCGAATTGACCTCGCACACGAGGAAGCCCTCTTCGCCGAAAAGCAGGTCTATCCCGCAGTAGTCGAGACCCAAAATCTCGGCGATTCTTTCGCAAGTCCTCTTCGCGCTTTCGGGAAGCTCGTATTCCTCCGCCGTCCCGCCGAGGGCAACGTTGGAGCGGAAGTCTTTTTCCGACTTCCGTATGATTGCGCCGAACACTTTTTTGCCGATGACGATCACTCTTACGTCGCGCCCGTAGCTCGTAGAAATATATTTCTGATACAGATGCGGCTCTTTCATAAGCTCGCGGCTCTTTTCTTTAAGCTCTTGACGGTTTTTAACGAGATACACTCCTACGCCGCAAGAGCCGTAGGACTTCTTGACGACGAGCGGATAGCCGAGCGTATTCTCGATTTCACGAAGCGACTCTTCGGAAATCTCCGCGCCTTCGGTATAACAGAAAATCGCGGGGAGGGTCACGGGCATTTCGATCCCGTTTCCCGCAAGCGCGAGATAGGTCGTCATTTTATCGTCGCAGACTTCGATTGCCGAATAGCCGTTAAAAAGCGGAACGCCCGCCTTTTCTATTCCCTGTAAAACGTATTTATCCTTATCGAGAAATACGCAAAAATCGTAGTCTTTCACGCTACAAGTTAGGTCTTTGGAAACGGAAACCGCAAAAAAATCGTTACGCTTGATATCGGCTAAAACGCCGCGTTTTTCAAACTCCTCTTTTAGCCGCTCCGACTGATGAACGACTTCCGGCATTTGGTTGTACGCGTTGATGAGAATGAGTCCCTTCATTATCTTATAAAGTTCGTTCTTTCAAAGGGCTCGTTTTCGGGAAGCCCGAATTTTTCTTTGCCGAGCGCAATGCTCTTCATTAAAAAGCTCATGTTGTTTGCAAGGGTGCGCATCATCTGCAAGCCCTCTTTATCTTGAAGCGCTTCGCCCGGCGCCGCACCGTGAATGCCGTTCCAGTACTGTCCCGAAGCGATGGGCATACCGCAGATCGCAAAGAATTTATTGAGCTCGTCGAAGGTGGAAGTAAGTCCCCCTCTTCTTGCCGCGGCGACCGCCGCCCCCACCTTCATGCTCTTTGAAAAGGGCGTACTGTAAAAGAGTCTCTGCAAGAACGCAACGAGGGTCGCGTTTGCCGAAGCGTAGTATACGGGCGAAGCGACCACGAGTCCGTCCGCCGCCTCAAACTTAGGCGCAACCTCGTTCACCAAATCGTTGAACACGCACTTGCCAGTCTTTCTGCACGAGAGGCAGGCAATACAGCCCCTTATATCTTTATTCCCCACCTGTACCGTTTCAACTTCGATTCCGTTCGCAACAAAGATTTTTTCCATTTCCTTCAAAGCAATTTCGGTATTGCTGTCCTTGCGGGGACTTCCGTTCAACATTAAAACTTTCATCTATAAAACCTCTTTCTCAATAAATATCGTGGCGGACGGGCGTTTCGAAGAGCTTCTTCACGCTCGCACCCTTACGGCCCTCGCCAAGCGCCCACATGAGCTTTGCAACGGTTGCTTCCGTCGTCATGCTCTTTGATTCCAAAACGCTTCCGCAGGATAAGAGCTTTCTTCCCACTTCGTACTTGTCGAGCGCGCTCCCCTCCCGCTCCACCTGCGTGGTGCAAACGACGGTCTTGCCCTTGTCCAAGAAGGCTTTGAGTCTTAAAAAGAATTCGTCGTTGTCGTAATCGGGAAGTCCGCCCGCGCCGAAGGATTCGATCACAAGCGCATTGCACTTCTCGGAAAGATAGTCGAAGATTTCGGGCGAGAGCCCCGGTACCATTTTCAAAACGAAAATTTTATCGTCCATTTCGTGATAGAAGCGGGGCGCTTTGGGTTTTTGTTCGTTCAGATAATAGAAGGGTTTACCCTCTCGCATGAGCGCGACGTCGGGAAAGTCGATACTTTGAAAGGCGTTATAGCTGCGCGTGCGCGTTTTCTTTGCGCGCGTTCCCAAAATGACCGCGCCGTCGAACACGATATTTACGCCGAACGCTTTATCGTCCGCGGCAAAAGCGAACGCGTCGTAAAGGTTTTTTCTCGCGTCGGTATCGCGCAGATACGCCGACTTCTGCGAGCCCGTAAGCACCACGGGCTTTGCAATATCCTGCATTAAATAGGAGAGCGCCGCCGCCGTATACGCCATGGTGTCCGTGCCGTGCGTGATGACGAAGCCGTCGTATTCCTTATATTTACTCTCGACGATTTTTTCGATTTCCAGCCAGTGGCGGCTATACACGTTCGTGCTGTCGATATTAAAGGGCTGCACCTCTTCAACGGAGCACACCTCTTTGATTTCGGGCACGCAGGCAAGCAGATCGTCCGCAGTCAGCGCGGGCGCAAGTCCCTTGTTCGTGCTCTTGGAAGCGATCGTTCCGCCCGTTGCGATCATCAGGATCTTTTTCATTTATTCTCCGATTTTTTCGAGCGGAACAGAGAAAACGTTCTTCGTCTGGACGCGCACGAAATACTTGTATTTTTTACAGAGCGATTCGTAAAGGATATAAAGCTTTCCGTCTTTAATACAGATTTCCTCGCTCATGCAAGGCATGGTGAGCGTAGACAGTAAATTGTCCTTGTCCAGCCTGTAAAGCGGTACGCCGTTGAACGGCTCCCCTTCCCCGTGCAGAGGGTTGGAATAAACGTAGAGCTTGGAGTCCGCAAGTCCGTAGGAGCAGGACAGATAGATTTTGTCGCCCGTGACCGCAACACCCTGCACAAGCCCGCGCACCGAAAGAATGCTCACGGGTTTATTGTTTTCGTCGCCAAACGCACTCTCGTCCGCATTATACGCATAGATGAACGCGTAGTTGGTTTCGCCGTCCTTTTCAAGGTGATGGCTCTCGTCCGTCTTGTAATTCTTTTCGCGGTAGAACTCGCCCGCAAAGAGCAGGTTTTCCTCTTCGTAGTAATAGCAGAAGGCGACGTTGATATCCGTTTTCAGCTCGTCGTAAATTTCCACCGCCGCGCCGTTCTCGGCTGAGAGCGCGTCTTCAAGCCTCACTCTTACGATCTTTTTGCCGTCGGCGATCAGAATATAATTTTTCGTCGCCGTCACGCCGCCGAAGTGCGAATTGACTTCCTTGCCCTCTTTCGTTTTCAGCGTAAAATACTTCGCCTCGTCCGTCCCGCTCTTGATAAGGTACACGCGGGAAGGCGATTTATCCACCATGTACCCGCTCATGGCAAAGTCGTATTCCGCGTCTTCGGGAAGTGCCGAGAGCCCTTGCGGAGAGATCCCCTCTTTCAGCCCCTGGATTTCAAACTCTTCCTTTGAAACCGATTTGAAATCGGGATACTTCGCCCCCAAAAACCAAATCATGAGAAAAATAAACAGAGCAAAGAACACGGCGAGAATGATCGCCAATGCAATGAACGCGCGTTTTAACCGTTTTTCTTTCGTATTCATAAAATTCCCGTTATAAATTGAGAGACGCACGGCGCGCAATTACGCCGCCTGCGTCCCTCTTTCGTTCTTTGATTATTCGCTCTTTTCGTTCTCTCCGCCTTCGAGCGGTTTATCCGAATGAGATTCCGACTTCTTTGCCTTTGCGCTCTTTTTTCCAACAAAGTACGCAACAACCGACAAAACGAGGAACGAGACGACGAACACCGCAACCCCCACGATCACGATACTCGTATCGCCCTCTTTTCTGAAATTTTTGGTGTCGAACGTGAGGACGGTATCGCTTCCGTATAAGGAGGAAATCACTTGCTTCAACGTCTCCGCCTGCGCGTTCAGGGCGTTAAAGTAGGGCGTAAGATTATTTTCGCCGTATTCGGCAATTTGTGCCACCGTCGCTTCGTCGTCCGTCAAAACGTCTAATTGCGTTTCGATTACGGCAAGCCGCTCGGCAATCGCCTGCGAAGAATCTTCGGGCGGCATGATGATGATCGTGTTGCCCTCTTCGTCTTCGCCCTGTTGCTTGACTACGGCGTAGCCGGAAGCCGTATTCGTTCCGTTTAATTTTTCCAGCTTCTTTATGAGAAGCCTCTTTTCCGCATTCAGGAAATCGATACGGTCCTGAATGGCTTTTGCGGTTACGTCCTTATTAAAATATTCGTATCCGCTGACCGTGATCGTATTTTCGATAAAGCTGAACGCGTTGTCGTCAAACGCCGTCGTAACGTCGTTGAGAAGATCGCCGAAGGATTTTCCGTTTACAATGCGTCCCTCGCCGTATTTTTTGATCCACTTGCCGTACTCTTTGACAAGCGCCTCTTTTTTGCTTTTCAAAAGATCGAGCTGGTTTCTGTAAGACGTATCCTCGAAGCTGTTGATCTTAAAGTCGAGATCCTGCGCTTTGCCCTTGATAAAATCCTTAAAGGATTCGCCGATTTGCAGAATGAAATCCTCCATATCCACGCCGGAGAAATAGCTCGTCTTTAACGAAATCGTATAAACGTAATTCTCGTTCTCGGACTTCCTGCTTGCGGAAATCGTAATGCCGTCTTTGTCTTTATAGAGCTTGTCCACGTCAATCGACGCAAACTTTTCGTCCTTCTTTTTGGCGTTTTCTATGACCCCGCGCGAGACGATATCACGGTAATTGAACGCCGCGCCGTCCGGATATTTTTCTTCCGCGCTGGCGGGATAGTTGATTTCGAAATCCATGCTCTTGGACTGCTTTGCGGGATTGATCGCAAACATAAAGATGAGTACGGCAGCAAGCGTCACTGCAAGCGTTCCCGCCAAAACGTACCAAATCTTTTTGCCGATGATACGGAAAATTTCCTTTATGGAAACGCCGCCTTCTTCGTTGCCGCTTTGTTCCTCTTTTCTTTCTTCGTTCATAATTTCCCTCAGTATGTGAAATCTTTAATATCATACCACTTCTTTTAACATTCGTCAACCCTTATTACAGTTTTTTGACAATTTGCGCTTGACAGAATTTACGGGAACGGTTATAATAATTGCGTTAAATCATTTTGCAGGCGTCGCCTAGCGGTATGGCGGCAGCTTCCCAAGCTGCTTCCGGCGAGTTCGACTCTCGTCGCCTGCTCCAAAAAAACAGAGCGTAAATGCGCTCTGTTTTTTTTGGTGTTGGCGACGGGATTGAAAGGCAAAGTTACTCCCGTTTCAGAACAATAAAAGACCGCCGAAAAATCGGCGGACTTTTTTAAGTTCTTTTAATTCAATCCGTTATCGACTTTCATAACGGTACGGTCGATCATGCTCTTTGCAATTTCCAGCGAGGAAGCGTCCGAAACTCTGACTTCCGCCCTACCGTTCCCTTCGGGATAGTACAATACGGGCGCGTCGTACTTGATACAGAGCTTGAAAACCGTTCTTCCGCGGTACTTAAAGAGCACTGCATACCTTCCGTCGTTCTGCGAGGTGCGGGGCTTGCTCATAATATAGCTGCCGATTTCGTAATAGCACCGCTTGCCCTCATCGCTGAGCGCACCGTAGGACTCTTCAAGCGAAATAACCTCTTCGCTGTTGCCGAGCCAGGAAATATCGTCAACGGGCTCTTCCTCATACAGAGGCATAACGTAATTCTGTTGATTCTCTAAAATCCGATTCAGAAGCTCCTGTTGCTGCGCCATGCGCTCCTCTTGCGCGGCGAGCTGTGCGCGCAGGGCTTCCGCTTCGTGATTGGGCGCACCGTATACCCCCGCGTCGGGCGAAGCCGGCGGAAGCGCCTGTAACTGTTGAAGTCCCGGAAGTAGCGCGGAGACCGACGAAGTGATCATATTGTGTAATACGTCGTAATCGATCATCTGCTGTTGCGGCTGCCCATAATTCTGCTGCATGGCGGCAAACATCATGCGCATTTCATTATCGCGCCGCGCCTGCTCCTCGCGCGCCTTTTCCTCTTTGGCAAGCTCTTTTTCCTCGCGCGCCATCTCTTTTTCTTCGGCAACGCGCGCCTGCTCCTCTTCGAGCGCCAAAAGCGCCTTTCTCTTCTTGCCCTTCGACATGAACGCGACGATCGCCATAAGGAGCGCAAGCCCCATCAAAACGCCCGCGATGATCCAC
>JAIDSX010000047.1 GCA_029060985.1 Clostridia bacterium
CGTAAGAGTAAGCGGCGACGGCGCGATAGAAGTTGCAAAAAATATCTTTTCGAAGAAAGGGGATTATATCCCGAATATGCTGTACGCAGGCGAAATCGATTGCGGTACTTTTCACGATTTCGGAATGTGCGTATATTTTCGTGCACCGAAATCCTTTACGGGGGAGGACGTCGTGGAATTTCACTGCCACGGCGGAAACGAAATTGCCCGCGGCGTGCTCGAAAGAACTTACGCTCTGGGAGCGCGTCCCGCAGAGAGAGGGGAATTTACGAAACGCGCGTTTTTGAACGGGAAACTTTCTCTCTCCGCCGCAGAGGGTATGGTCGATATGATCAACGCCGAGTCCGAGGCGGAAGTCCGCGCGGGCTATACGCTCTACGGGGAGAAATTGACGAAGGAGGGGAAACGCCTCTCTGCACTCCTGTTGGAATGCCTTGCAAAGATTGACGCGGACCTCGACTATCCCGAAGAGGATCTGTCGGCGGCAACGGGAGAGGAGACTCTTTCGCGTTTATATGCAGTCGACGACGCTTTGAAGTCCCTTCTATTGCAGTATCGTGCGGGGAAGAAGTTGAAGTCGGGTGTCTCCGTCGTTTTGTGCGGCGCGCCGAACGCTGGAAAAAGCACGCTATTCAACGCGCTTTTGGGGTACGACCGTGCGATCGTCTCCCAAATCGCGGGCACGACGCGCGATATCGTCGAAGGCACGATTGAAATAAACGGCGTGAACTTCCGTATTTACGATACGGCGGGGCTTCACGAGAGCGAGGATATCGTAGAGCGCGACGGGATTTCCCGTGCGGAGAAAGCAATCCAGAGCGCCGATCTTGTTCTTTGGTTGAAAGAGGCTTCCCCTGTGGAATTTTCCGCGGGCTCTACCGTGATCACGGTGGGCGCAAAGAGCGATATCAAGCGCGAAGAGGGTTGCGATATCTACGTTTCCGCCGAAACGGGCGAGGGAATGGACGGATTGCGTTCACTCATATACGAGCGCGGCTTCGGGCGGGAAAACGACGGCGTGTATCTTTTGGAGGAGCGGCACTACAATGCGCTTTCCGAGGCGAAGAGGGGCGTAGAGGCGGCAATAGCGACGATCGAAAAAGGCTTGCCTGCCGAGCTCTATGCAGAGGATATTACGCTTGCCTTGAACGCGCTCGGACAAGTGAGCGGCGAGAGTGCGTCGGAGGCGGTCATAGATGAAATTTTCGAAAAGTTTTGCGTCGGAAAGTAGAGGAAAACGTTATGCTGAATCTTGAACTTTATAAGGTATTTTACACGGTTGCGCGGAGCGGAAGTCTTACCAAAGCGGCGGAGGAGTTGTTTATTTCGCAGCCCGCCGTGTCGCAGGCGATACGGCAGCTTGAAGGGCAGCTCGGATTAACGCTTTTTAACCGCGGACACAGGGGTATGGAGCTTACCGCACAGGGCGGCGAGCTGATTATAGACGATGTAGAAAAGGCTTTGCGCCTTTTATCGGGCGTTGAGGATAAGGTAACCAAGCTGCGCCACAGCGCGCAGGGAACGCTGCGCATCGGTGCGTCCGAAACGATTTTCCAGTATTGCATTGCAGACCGTCTCGTGGCTTACCATAAGCTGTATCCCGACGTGAAGTTCGAGCTTATTTCCGACGTCTCCCCCAAGATCGTGGAATACCTGAAATCCGACCGCTGCGACGTGGGTTTTTTGAACCTTCCTCTCGAATCGGACGACAGTATCGTCATAAGCGATACCGTCATGCTTCTCAACGACGTATTTATTGCAGGCGAGCCGTATAAAGATTTGGCGGGGAAGAAAATTTCTATTTGGGAGTTGCAGAAATATCCGTTGCTTTTAATGGAAGAGCATACTGTGTTCCGCACTTCCTTCAATCATTATACGGAAAATCTCGGTATCCAGCTTCAACCCGCGGTTGAAGTGGATAGCTGGGGATTTATGAAAAATCTCGTTGCCGAGGGGATGGGAATAGGTTGCATTCCACGGGAATATGCGAAGAACAAACTTGCGCTCGGCACGATATTCGAACTCGACGTAGAGCCGCTCTTGCCCACCCGTTCTGTGGGAATCGCGCTTCCGAAGAATGCGAGCGTCTCCTATGCGCTCAGGGCGTTCGTAAATCTTTTTAAGTCGAAAAAGCATTTTTGACAAGTTTATTCAAGATTGTCTATTTTTATTTCTTTTGATCCGTGACATAACTTAGCGAACTGTGTTATAATGATAGGGAAAGATGAAAAAGTTATTTGTAACCGATTTGGACGGAACGCTGCTCACGAAGGAAGAGCGCGTCTCCGAATATAGCCGCGAAAGGCTAAACCGTATGATCGAGCGGGGGCTGTTGTTTACGTTTGCCACCGCCCGTTCCTATGAAAGCGCAAAAAAGGCGGTTTCCGGTCTTGACTTGAATATTCCCGTCGCCCTCTATAACGGAGGACTGATTTATCATCCCAAAACGAATGAGGTCTTGAACGCCGTTTTATTCAACGACGCGGATAAGTCCTATATCTATTCAGTGCTTCGCGCGCACAATATCCAACCCTTTGTGTTCGGCGTAACAAACGATAGATCGCGCGAGCGCGTCTCTTGGATCGCGGGGAGCGAAACGATCGGAATGCAGCGCTATCTTTTACGCAGAAAAGGGGATACGCGCGTCGTGAGCGCACAAAACGAAGCGGAACTTTTAAGCGGCGCGGTCTTTTATTTTAAGTGCATCGGTCCGCAATCCACCCTTGAAAGGGCGTGGAACGATTTGAAGCTCGATTCGCGCTATATCTGCATTTACCATCAAGAGACTTACCAGAGCGATTTCTGGATGGAGATTTCCCCGCGTGAGGCAACGAAGGCGAACGGCGTTAAAAAGATCAAGTCCATTTTAGGGTGCGACAAGGTGGTGTGCTTCGGCGACACCTCTAACGATTCGGATATGTTCGACGTGTGCGACGAGAAGTACGCCGTCATGAATGCGGACGAATGGCTCAAACGGAAATCGACGGGTGTTATCGGTTATTGTGAAGAGGACGGCGTTGCCAAGTGGCTCGAAAAAAATTCGGGCTTCGGCGATTAAGTTATCACCAAAAATAGTAAATGCCTCTGAAACCGAGGTAAAAGCAATAGCCGTTGAGCGCGGCAAGCAGGGGCATTAAAATCATTAAAAGAAGGTTGCTCAAACGGTATTTCAGGCAAAACATCGTAACGTAGATTGCGGCAGCTCCGCCGAGGAGTGCGGCAAGAATGATTTTGCCGTCCGTCTTGCGTGCGGTTTCGTCGCCCGCTTCCCATTCTTCGTATTGCCGCTTTACGAGCATAAAAGAGGCAAAGTTCACGGCAAGGATATAAATTCCCAAAAGGACGTAGAGAAAGATCATAACGCTTTCAGTATGTGCACGATTCGGAAAACTTAAAAGGAAAAGAAAATGTATTCGTTAACAGAAGTTTATAAAATCGGACGGGGACCGTCAAGCTCGCATTCCATGGGACCGGAATTTGCGACGAACGACTTTTTGAAACGTTATCCCGCGGCCGCCCGCTACGAGGTTACGCTTTACGGCTCTTTGGCGTTGACGGGAAAAGGACACCTCACGGACGATGCGGTTTTGTCCGTGTTCAAGGATAGAAGGGCGGAGGTAAAGTTCGATCCCGCGAAAAAGGATCTACCGCATCCCAACACGATGACCTTTGCTGCGTATTCGGAAAACGGCGCAAAGATAGGGGAAGTAACCTATCTTTCGATCGGCGGCGGGAATATTACCGTGCTCGGCGAAACAAATTCAGAGAAGAGCGTGTATCCGTTCCGCAATTTCAGTGATTGGAAAAGGTACTGTCACGATAACAGCATTCCGCTCTACGAAGGCGCATACCGCTTCGAGCCGAATATCCGCAAGCACCTTGAAAGGGTGTGGCAGGCGATGCAAGAGGCTGTTCGGCGCGGCGTGGCGGCGGAGGGCGCGCTTCCCGGAAGACTTCACGTGATGCGCAAAGCGAAGCGGCTGTTCTCTCCTGTAAAAGGGGAACTAAACGAGGATAAGGAAAAGCGCATGATCGCCTGTTATGCGTACGCGGTAGCGGAGGAAAACGCGGGGGGAGGTACGATCGTGACCGCGCCCACCTGCGGCGCGTGCGGCGTGCTTCCCGCGCTTCTCGTCTATTTCAAGGAGCGGGATAATTTCCCGGACGAAAAAATCATAGACGCCCTTGCGGTCGCGGGCATGATCGGAAGCGTTATTAAAACGAACGCCTCCGTCAGCGGCGCGGAGGCGGGGTGTCAGGCGGAGATCGGAACGGCGACTGCGATGGCTGCGGCGGCCGCTTCTACGCTGTTCGATTCCAATCCCGAAGAAGTGGAGTATGCGGCGGAGATCGCCCTCGAACATCAGTTGGGGCTCACCTGCGATCCCGTCGAGGGCTACGTTCAGATTCCCTGTATTGAGCGGAACGCCGTCGCCGCCATGCGTGCGCTTGACAGTGCGCGAATCGCCAAATTGTTGTGCGGGACAAGGCGGATTTCCTTCGATCTTATCGTTCAGACGATGTACGAGACGGGTAAGGACATCAACGCCCGCTACCGCGAAACGAGCGAAGGGGGACTCGCCGCCAATTATAAAGGCTGTTAAAAAAACCGACCTTTTAAGGTCGGTTTTTCTT
>JAIDSX010000048.1 GCA_029060985.1 Clostridia bacterium
CTACCATTCTGCCCTTTCCTTCGTCTCCCCAGTTGATTCCGCAAATTGAAGTAAGCATAAATTCTCCTTGGGAGTTTTTGAAAAAACTCCCGAAACACATTACGTTTTATTATATAATAAATTTGTCCGTTCTGTCAAGCCCTGCGGCGCTTTTTTCACTGTTGAATGAGTATTTTTTTACACACCTCATTTTTGTGCGTTTGAACGAATTTTTGCAAATTTTTACCATTTTTTGACTTTTTTTCACAAAAACGCTTGACAATTTTGAATGATAATCATATAATAGTTTAATAGATAGGAGCTGATTATGTATTGTAGAGACTGCGGAGAAAAACTTTCGCTCCGCTTTTTGGAAAACGAAGGGCTCGTGCCCTATTGCGCAAAGTGCTTGAAATTCAAATTCCCCCTCTTCCCCGTTGCCGTTTCCATGACGGTCGTAAACCGTGCGGAGGATAAAATTCTGCTTGCGCGGCACGTGGGCGAAAAGGATTATAAGTTATTTGCGGGATACGTTAAAAAAGGCGAAACGCCCGAAAAGACGATCCCCCGCGAGCTGAAAGAAGAAACGGGGCTTAACGCCGTGAAATGGCGCTATTTTGCCTCGCGTTTTCACGACGAGCACGACGTACTCATGCTCAACTATATCGTTACGGTAAACGAAAACGAAACGACCTTGAACGACGAGCTCGAAAGCGTGCGCTGGTGCACCCGCGAAGAAGCGCCCTCGCTCATGCAGGATAATTCCACTGCGCTGTATTTTTTGAACGCCGCGCTCCCCGAGCTCGGTAAAAAGCGCTAAAAAACACAAAACGAAAAGGACGCGGTTGCGTCCTTTTTTCTTTTCCTAAAATCAAAGCTCCAATAATCTGAGATATTTGTCGCCGTGAATATATTCCGCATAGGTCAGCTCGTTTCCGTCCCTGTCCACGCCGTAGCGGAGCGTAAACCAATTCGGGTGGCGCAGATATTTGAGCGCGATATCGTCCCAAAGGTAGCACCCCTTCTCGCCCGACATCAGCGTCAAATCGCGGGCGCGGGCAACGATACGGCTCAACAGCGAATCCGCCTCTATCCTTTCCGACTGAATATTCAAAAACGGATTGCGGCAGGTATCCATCGTGACGGCGAAATGCGGATATTTGACTGCTTCGGAAAACGCCTCACGATCGAGCGCGTGATTGAACTCGTAGCCTTGGAAGTTGGGCTCTTCGGCAATATTCCCGCCCATAAACACAAACTTTTCGGGAGCACGTTTTTTCAAAAGCTCGGGAACGAGCGTCATGGGTCCGAGGCTCAAAAGAAGGTAGTCGTCCGAAAAACCTTCAAGCCACTCGCGGAAGGTAAGAATCTTTGCATGGAAGGGCTTGTCCTGAAAGAGATCCCCCATTCCGTCGCCGCCGTGCACGGTCGTTAAGAACTCGAAGGGCTGTTCTTCCGCGGTCGTATCGATCACGGTCACGGGCGCATACTTGAAATCACAGTTCGAAACGAGCCTTATGACGTTGCGCAGAGAAATCGACGGCGGAACGTTCCCGCCGATCGCAACGAGTACGACTTCATCGTAGCCGTCCTCTATCGAATGAGCAAGCGCGTCAACGGTAGCCGCCGCGTCGTCCAAACCGTAATCGCAAAATAAAACGAGTTTCATATATATCCCCTTAAAAACTACATCACGTTTCCGACCCAGCGCGGGAACAGCGTTACGTCGCGGATATTTTCCACGCCCGTCACGTACATGACAAACCGCTCGAAGCCTAACCCGAAGCCGCTGTGCGGCACGCTTCCGAAACGGCGCAAATCAAGGTATTGCTCGTAGGAATCGAGATTCATTCCCCGCTCCTTCATTGCCGAAAGCAATTTATCCAAGTCCGCTTCCCTCTCGCTGCAACCGATGATTTCGCCGATCCCCGGCACGAGCAAATCGGTCGCCGCAACCGTCTTTCCGTCGGGATTCTGCTTCATATAGAAGGACTTGATTTTCTTCGGATAATTGGTCACGAACACGGGCTTTTTGAATACCTCTTCGGTGAGATACTTCTCGTGCTCCGTCTGCAAATCCGAGCCCCACTCCACGGGGAAGCGGAAGTCCGCCTTTGCCTCTTTCAGAATTTCGATCGCCTTCGTGTAGTCGCAAACCGCAAAATCACTGTTCAAAACGTGGTTGAGTTTATCCTTCAACCCCTTTTCCATAAAATTATCGAAGAAGGTCATTTCGTCGGGGCACTCGTTAAGAACGGCGCGAATGAGATACTTTATCATATCTTCCGCTATTTCGATGATATCGGGAAGCTCCGCAAACGCCACTTCGGGCTCGATATGCCAGAACTCGGAAAGGTGGCGGGTCGTGTTGCTCTTCTCCGCGCGGAAGGAAGGACCGAAGGTGTAAATTTTTGAGAACGCCATTGCCGCGACTTCCCCTTCGAGCTGACCCGAAACGGAGAGCCCCGCCCTCTCGGCGAAGAAATCGTTTTTGAAATATTCCTCTTCGGAAGCCGCCTTCGCGTTCCAAGGAGCGGTCGTTACGCGGAACATTTCCCCCGCGCCCTCGCAGTCGCTCGCCGTAATAATGGGCGTATTCACGTAATAGTAACCGCGCTCGTGGAAATAGCGGTGCACCGCCTGCGCCGCCACCGAACGCACCTTAAACACCGCGTTAAAGGTGTTCGTGCGCAATCTTAAATGCGGAATGCCGCGCAAAAATTCAAGCGTCGTGCGCTTCTTCTGAATGGGATATTCGGGCGGACACTTGCCGAGAAGAACGATTTTTTCGGCGTTGAGCTCCACGCCGTCCCCCTTGAACGCCTTGACGACCTCTCCCGTCGCCGCGACCGACGCGCCGAGGCGGGTGCATTCCGCATCGAGAGCAATTTTGCTCTTATCGATGACGACCTGCAATTTTGTGAACGAAGTGCCGTCGGCAAGCTCCAAAAAGCACACGCTCGACGACTCGCGGAAAGTTCTGACCCACCCGCAGACGGTAACTTCTTTACCGAGAAATTCTTTCTCCTTCAATACTTTCGAAATATCCGTATGTTTCATAGTACTCCTTTATCAGTCAAGGTGAAAATACTTCCCTCGCCTCGTTTTATCCGCTCGGCAAAATCCCGTTCGGATTTGATTTTTTCTTTGAACTCCATACCGCCCAGCGACGTTTGGCTCTTTCCGTGAATATCCGAGCCCGCCGTTGTCGCTAAATTGTACGCGTCCGCCAAAATTCCCGCCAAGCGGTTGGTACGCTCGTCCATATTGGCGTTGATAACCTCGATTCCGTCCACGACGGAAGGAAATAAGCGGATATGGTCGATATAGTTCGCCTCGCGGTACGGATGTGCCTGAATAACGAGCGCGCCTTCCCTTCTTGCGAACGGCGCGAAATGCGAAACGCGCATTTCCATGATTTCAGGGTGCGCAAGCAGCCATTCTTCGTCCAAACCGTAAACGAGAAAATCCGTGCCTTTATAGGAATATTCCAACCCGAAAAACACATCCAAAGCCCCTTCCGCGGCTTTTTTTACAAGACGGTAACCCTCGCAAAACTGCGTGACGCGCCGCTCCCAATCAAGCTCGCGCGGAACGGTCGTGTTCCCGTTTAAGAAATGGTCGGTCACGAAGATCCCCGCATAGCCGAGGCGTACGTATTTTTCTACGATCTCCTCTGGCGTAAAACGCGAACACGCGCTCGTGATACTCGTATGCAGATGCGTTTCGTAACGGTACATATCAATAGGCTCTTGCAAAGTATAACGTCGTTGCCGCCTTCTTCCCGCACGCAACGCACTTACAAGCGGTGTGCTCTTTTGCCGCAACGCGGCTCGTTGCCTGCGCAAATTCCTTGACTTTATCCTCGCAAGCGCGCTCTCCGCACCAGCCCGCACGGACGAAGTTGCCGCCGTTTACGCCGTCTAAAAGCCCCTCTAAGGTTTCGGCGTTTACGATGCGCTCCTCCATTCTCTTTTTCGCTTTTTCGTAGAGATTTTCGGAAATTTCGTTCAACAACGACAATACCGCATTCTCCGCGTTGGCAAGCGGAAGCTCCGATTTTTCCAAGCCGTCGCGGCGGGAGACAGTCATCTTGCCCGCTTCGATATCGCGCGGTCCAAGCTCGATTCTGAGCGGCACGCCCTTCATCTCCCATTCGTTGAATTTCCAGCCGGGGGAATTGTCGCTGTCGTCCACCTTCACGCGGACGCCCGCTTTTTTAAGCCGCTCTTCAAGCGCGCGGCAATTTTCGAGGACGCCCTCTTTTTTGGAGGCGATGGGTACGATCACGACCTGCACGGGCGCGACGACGGGCGGAAGCACGAGCCCGCGGTTGTCGCCATGCGTCATAATGATTGCCCCGATAAGGCGCGTCGATACGCCGAACGACATCGTATATCCGAATTTCTGCGTACCGTCTTTATCGGTAAATTTAATATCGAACGCCTTCGAGAAGTTCTGCCCTAAATAGTGGCTCGTGCCCGACTGCAAGCTCTTGCCGTCGTGCATCATGGCTTCCATGCCGTAGGTAGCGACCGCGCCCGCGAACTTCTCCTTTTCCGTCTTTTTCCCGGTAAGAACGGGCATTGCAAGGCAGGTCTTTGCAAATTCTTCGTAGAGGTCGAGCATTTTGAGGGTTTCCTCTTCCGCTTCCTCTGCGGAAGCGAACACCGCGTGCCCCTCCTGCCATAAAAATTCGCTCGTGCGAAGGAAGGGACGGGTCGTCTTTTCCCAACGCATAACGTTTGCCCACTGATTCATTCTAAGGGGCAGATCGCGCCAGGACTCGATCCACTTGCCGTACATCGTGCCGATGATCGTTTCGGAAGTCGGGCGAACGCAGAGCGGCTCGGCAAGTTTTTCCCCGCCCGCGTGCGTGACGACCGCAACCTCGGGTGCAAACCCTTCTACGTGCTCCGCCTCCTTCGTCATAAAGCTCATAGGAATGAGAAGCGGGAAATATGCGTTCTCGTAACCGTTCGCCTGAAAACGCTTATTGAATTCGTTTTGGATATTCTCCCAAATCGCATACCCGTAGGGACGGATGACCATCGTGCCCTTGACGGGTCCGTAATCCACGAGCTTGGTTTTCACGACGACGTCGGTATACCACTGTGCAAAGTCCCCGTCGATATCCGCAATCTGAGATACGAATGATTTTTCCATTTTAAGCCTCAAAAATACTTATTTCACTTTATTATACTGTATTTTAATATATTTGTCTATCGTTTGGAAGAATTTTCCGCCGATTCCGAACGGATTAACAGCCGCGGCTTCCACCGCCACCTCCGCCGCCGCCCGAAGAACCGCCGTGTCCGCCGCCGCCGCTACCGCTTCCGCCGCCTCCGCCGACCGAACTAAGCCCGTGCGAAACGCAACGCCCCAGCGCGGGAATCGTAGCGCCGTTCGCCCATTCGGGCGCGGTAATTCCCAACGCTTTGTAACGCTTTTCTACCTTTTTGGATATCCCCATCACGAAGCAATAGGGAATTACGGTAGAAAACCATTCGGGATTTTCGTCAAACAGCCGCTGAATGCGCGGAAGCTCCGCCGTGAGAAGAAACCGCTTAAATCCTTTCAGCCTTCCCAAATCCGCATTCGCCTCGCTCGTGCGGCGTATCATAAAGAAATGCAACACGTAGGCGACCGCCCACCAAACTACGGAGACAATAGACAGGCACGCATAGTCGTAGAGCATAAAGGAAGCGAACAAGAGTTTTCCCAACGCGGGAATGGGAAAGGTAAGCAGAAACACGACCGGTATAAAATTAAACGACCGAAATTTATTGGGATAGTTTATTGCCGTTCCTGCCGCCATGAACACGAAGAAGAACAGCGGAAGCGCGTTCTTCGTAAGGATCATATCGTAAATCAGCATTAAAAGCGCGGGCAAAATCGAAGATAAGCACAGTAAGAAGAGCGCCAAACCCCTTCCTTTATACATGGGATCGGGAACGTCCGCCTCGACTGTCAAAGCTCTTGCGCATCCGTGTAGTTTTATCCGTTTCGTCCTCGCACCGAGCGTTAAGGAACGGCGCAGCTGCTTTGTATCAAGCGCGTCGCCCGAATCTCCGCTTTCGGAATAGAAGAGCGCGTTAAAATATCCCGCCTTTTTATTCCCCTCTTTCGCGGGCAAATCCTTTACTTTGCGGATAATGATATCCCGCTTCCCGTTTTGTTCCAGAGTGACGTAACCCTTTGCCGCCCACTCCAAAATAACGGCGGGCACGTCCTTCATACGCGATTCCCCGTACAGAATCGCAGAAGCGCGCATGAGCGAAATATGCTTGGGCGGAACGACCTCCACGGGCTCGACCGCCTTGCGCGGGAAATGTTTTATAGCAATCAAAAATCCCGCAACAATAAGCCCCAGCGCGGGGATCGCAAACAGCCAGTAGTACCAAAAATGCGTGAGCTCCGTTTGAAAATATCCTTCGGGCAATAGCACCTGCACCGTATATCCCCTGTTTTTCGCATACGGACGCGCGGTAAGAGTCAGGGTATTTCCCTCAACGTGCCACTCTTCCCTTTTCTTT
>JAIDSX010000049.1 GCA_029060985.1 Clostridia bacterium
GCGTAGCTGTGTATCCGAGCCAGGAGCGCTGAGATCGCATAGTTGAGTTCGCGGAATTCAAGAAAATTGATATCCTCGCCCGCAATGCGTTCCAAAAGCACGGGCAGGGCGCGGGGATCGCCGTACGCCGCAAGATAGCTTGCGCGCATGGGTAAATCCTCCCCTTCGCGGAAGGCGGCAAGGAGCACCTCGTATACTTTTTCGTCGCGTTCCTTGACGCGCGATAAAACTTCGAGCATGAGCTCCTTTTCGATCCCTTCGCTCAAAAAGGCAAGCGCGCGCGCCTTTGCCGCGTCCGCGTTCGCTTTGAGCTGATCGACGATCGCGTCCTTGATCTCTTTATCCGTATCCCCCTTCAAAAGCGCGAAATAGGAATCGAAGGCGATCGGATTCGACCCCGCGAGATTGACTGCAAGCGTTAAGAGCTCATCGTCCTTGCATTGGAGAAGAGGCAGAATATCTTCGGGACAGTCGCGCGATTCGATTTCGCGGCATAAAAAGTCGGAAATCGGAACTTCCTCCTCGATATGGGCAAGCAGCTCTTCGACGAGCTCCTTATCGCTCATGCGCTTATAATAGTCGCGCGGCGTCGCGTCAATACTCTTCAAATAGGTATCGCCGAACTTCTGATAGAGCATCGGGATCTTGTCTTCCCACTGCTTTTCCGTAAATTTACCCGCGTTCTCTTTGAGATACTTCGCAAGTTTCTGATCGAAAATTCCGTCAAAATCAATCGGTTTCATACTTCACCTTACATCATAAAGTTGAGAATTCTCTCTACAATGATTTTATCCGCGTCGAACATTTCTACGATTTCGTCCAGGGAGCGTTCCCCTCTTTTCATGCGCGATTCTCTGTATATCGCCGCCGCCAAAGAGGCGCGTTCGTCCATATACTCCCACGCTTCCGATTCGCTCAGCGTCATATAGATATCTTCCGCCGCCGCACAAATTTTTCCTTCGTTGTCCTCGCCGAGAAGCGCAAACTTGGAATAGACGTCCGCAAACGCCTTCAAGAACGCGTCCCGCTTGCGCTCGCCGAGTTCCAGCTTGTGCGTGAAAAATTCTTTGTAGATGTTGCAGATCACAACGCCGAACGAATCGTCCTCGTTCCGCATCGTAATGTCGTGCAGAATGGAGAGCTTTACGATTTCATCCCCCTCGTAATCGAGCAGCACGTCCCTTATAAACTTATCGGCGCGACAGCGTACCGCCACCTTTGCGGCTATCATTTGCAGCTTTTCGTCCCGCCCTTCGAGCTCGTCGAAGGCAAGGCGGTAGAACTCGTCGAGCGAGGTAAGCGCGCTTAAAAGCTCGGGCTCGGGCGCGCTCGACGCCGCAATCAGAAAATCGGCTACCGTACGGTACTCCTCTTCGGGCATACGGTAATAGTAGGTCATAGAAACTTCCTTCCTCTCCCCGTCCCGAAACTCCCGTAGCCGCTCCAAATAAAAACGGGCTACCGCTTTGCGCGGATAGAGCGTCGTAAGCCGTTCCAAGGAATCGATCGCCTCTTCCGTCTTATTGGTACGGTGCGCGGCAACGGCGTGAAAATAGAGCACGTTGTCGTCGTTCGGAATGCGCTTTTTGAGCAGGCTCAGCTTTTCGTAAGCCTCTTCGTCAAGTCCCGTTTCGCAAAGCGCCGTTGCAATACGGTACAGATCGTCCGTCGAATCCACCTTCAAGAGCGCAAGTTTTTTGGCGACTTCCCTTGCCCCCTCTTTGTTCTCCCGCGCGCCGAGCACGGCGCAGTAGGTCGTGAGCGCCTGCACGTTATCGGGATTGGATTCCAAAAGCGCGCGGCACTCCTTCTCCGCGCCCTCCGGATCGCCGAGCATTAAAGTACACATGGCGGCAAGCCCCGCCGCAGACGCATAGTCCTTGGAAGCTTGTGGCATTTCGCGGAATCGCTCCCGCG
>JAIDSX010000005.1 GCA_029060985.1 Clostridia bacterium
GGGCACAGAAGAAGCCTTCGAATGCCCCGTCAGGCGGGACGAGCAAGGTATTTTTCATACTCTCTAAGTGGGGAACGGAAAACGGCAATTCGGGCGGGAGCAATTCAAAATCGCCCTCTTTCAAAACTTTTTCGAGAATCCCCTCGTTTTCCTCTTTCAAAACGGAGCAGGTGGAATACACCATGACAGAGCCCTTCTTTAAGAGTTTCAGCGCTTTTCGCAACAATTTTTCCTGCAATTTTACGCTGTTTTCCACGAGCTTTTCAGAGATTTTATTTTCTCCGTCCGGCGTAAGCGTACCGCTTCCGCTGCAAGGCGCGTCCAAAAGAATTTTATCGAAGCGGTAAAATTCATTGAGCAAAAGTGCGTCCTGAACGAGCACGCTCGTGCGGGGAACGCCCAACTTTGCAATATTGTATTTCAGCCGCTCCGCACGGATCTTATCCTTTTCGCAGGCGGTCAAAAACGCTTCGCCGCCCGACAGTACGGATAAAAGCGAGGTTTTTCCGCCCGGCGCCGCCGTCATATCAAGGATATTTTCGCCCCTCTCAGGCGCAAGCAGATAAGGCGGGAGCATGGAAGATAGACTTTGCAGATAAATCTTACCGCTTTGATAGAGCGGCGTTTGTGCAATTTCTCTTTCGCGTAAGTTTTCCACAAAATAGGCATTAGGAACGGGTGTGCTTTGAAGAGTGATTCCGAGTGCGGCGCATTCCGCTTCGATCTCCTCTTTCGTTGCTTTCAGAAGATTAACTCTAAAAGTAACGGGGCGCCGCACTGCGTACCCCGTTAAAATTCGGTTTGCCTCCTCTTCGCTATATTGAGCAGTGAGGAGTTTTATTAAAAATTCAGGAATTTTCAATCTTTGATCCTGCCGTCTTTGATGATCGACACCCAATCTTTTAAGACGAGGTCGGGAGTAACTTGCTCGTTATCTTCGAACTTCACGTTGAGAACCGGACCTACGAATGCGCCGCGGAGTCCTTTTTTGAAATCGCCGATCACGCGGCCAATCTTTCCGTCGTCCGTGACGAACGGATAAACGACTCTGCCCTTCCATTTGTAGTTCGAAAGGAACTTCTTCATAGCGGGCGTAATGGAGCCCCACCAAACGGGCGTTCCCAAAAGAACTGCGTCGTATTTGTCCCATTCGATTTCTACGGGACGGAGCGCGGGAATATATCCGCTCGAAACCTCTTTTTCCGCAAGGCTCAATAAAACGTCGTAATCGTCCGGATACTCCTTGACCGTTTTAATTTCGATTACGTCGGCACGCAGAGAACGCGCTACCTTCTCCGCTACCGCTTTCGTATTTCCTCCAAAAGAATAATACGCCACCAAAGTTTTCATTTTTTTCTCCTCCGTTTCCCTATAATTAATAGAATGTAGCAAGTTCCTGTTCGGGCGGCTTTGAATAGTCGAGCACGCTCGCTTTCAGAACAGGTCCCTCGCCGTCATATATTTTATCGTATTCAATGGATATTTTCGCCGTGAGCGTTATCCAATCACGCGTTTTCAAAGGCAGATTTGAAGTGTGCTTTACCACGAGCCCGCTATAAGCGATATCCGCCTCACAGCAGGTCATAATATGTCTGCCGACGACGATCGTACCGCTTTTGAGCTTTTTATCCGTAGCAACAAGCCCCTTGAAGCACACCGTCTTTCCGTCGTAGTTTTGCATATTTTCCATAAGGTCGCGGTAGAAAAACGCGTAATCCCGATCCTCTATCGCAATAATATCGGCGTTTATATCGTAAGGTAGCGGGTCGACGATTTCGTCGTATTCCGCCCTGCCGCCCACGTATTCGTAAACGATATCAGGTCTTCGTGAAATACTCCGCACGATTTTATGAAATTCCTCTTTGGAATATTCTTCCTTAAATCGGTTGAATACCACAAGATCGGCGTATTGTATTTTATCGAAAGTCAGTTGACGGATATTCTGATTGTACGCCAAAAAGGTCGTAGAATCGAAAAAGGTCATAACTTGCGCAATCATCCAGCCGTCGGGCATGACTTCGAAAAAGTCGTTTAAGGGCGTCATGCCGTTGCATTCCACAACGACGCGCTCTGCGCCGTATTCGTAGGCAATCTGCGTCAAGCGCTCTACGCTCGCTTCCTGCATAGAGAGCGTTTCGATCTTAAAATCCTTTACGCGGAAACGAGTCGGATCGAACTCCGTTTCACCCTCTTCCAGAACGAGCAAGAGCGTTTTTTCGCCCGATTCGAAGCGTTCGTCCTCGAAGGTCTCCTGTATGAATTTTGTCTTTCCCGCATCGAGAAATCCGAGAAAGAGATAAACGGGAACTTCTTTTACCATATCTTAAAATAATTCTTCGATTTTGTCCGTATCAAGTTTACAACCGATCACGCACAGTCTGCCCGTAACGGCGGGTGCTCCCGCACGGATATCGATTTCGCCGGGGACGAAATCAAAATAGATCCACTTGTCCTTTCCGTCTACAATGCCCTTCGCACGAAGAATCTGTCCGTATGCGCCGCTATCGAGTTTGGAAAGCGTAGCTTTGATTTCCTCTTCCGTATATACCTTCGAGGTCTCCTTTCCCCAACTCGTGAACACTTCGTCCGCATGATGGTGATGATGGTGCTCGTGGCCGTGCTCGTCATGGTCATGGTGATGATGTTCATGTTCATGCTCATGTTCATGATCATGGTCGTGGTGATGGTGACCACAACAGCATTCGCCGTCCTCGTCGTGGTCGTGATGATGATGGTGCTCGTGCTCCGCTTCCTCTTTCAAACGGTGAAGCTCCGCTTTGAGCGTATCCTCGCCCGAAGCCGCCTCGAAAATCTCTTTTCCCGAAAGTTTGTCCCAATCGGTGGTGATGATCGTAGCGTTCGTGTGCTCTTTTAATATATCAGCCGCTTCCTGCGTCTTTGCCGCCTCGCCCGCCGTATGCGAAAGCACGATACAACTTGCGTTTTCGACTTGGTCGAGGAAGAACTCGCCGAAATTTTTAAGATAGGATTTGCATTTTTTCGCATCTACGACCGTGCAGAACGCGTGCAAACGGGAATTCGGCACGTTTGCGCGCTCTACGGCGCGAATCACGTCGGAAAGTTTTCCGACGCCCGAAGGCTCGATCACGATACGATCGGGAGAAAACTTCTCGGCAACCTCTTTGAGCGCCTTTGCAAAATCACCGACGAGTGAACAGCAGATACAGCCGGAGTTCATTTCGGTAATTTCGATCCCCGCGTCCTTCAAAAAACCGCCGTCTACGCCGATTTCTCCGAACTCGTTCTCGATCAAAACGACCTTCTCGCCTGCATAAACTTCGCGTATCAATTTTTTAATGAGCGTCGTTTTTCCCGCGCCCAAAAAACCGGAAAAAATATCGATATCTATCATGATAGCCTCTTTATTTAGAACGCCCAATTTCCGTAAGTCAGAATGGGAATACGCGTACCGCGCGAAGTGATACCCGTGATTTCGAGATCGCGGCAACCGATCATGAAATCAACGTGGATCAAACTGTCGTTGATGCCAAGCTTCGTAAGCTCTTCCTTCGTCATGTTCTCGTAGCCCTTCACACAGTTCGTAAATCCGTGTCCGAGCGCCAAATGACAGCTTGCGTTTTCGTCAAAAAGAGTATTATAGAAGAGAATACCTAAATTATTGATAGGCGAATCGTAAGGAATCAGCGCACATTCGCCGAGCATTTTTGCGCCCTCGTCCATCGAAATCATTTTTTCAAGAAGCTCTACGTTCTTCTTCGCCTTGACCTCGACGACTTTGCCGTTCTCAAAACGGACGGAGAAATCTTCGATCAATTCGCCCTGATAGGAAAGCGGCTTCGTCGAATAGACGATCCCCTCAGCCTCGCCCGCTTTCGGCGAAATGAAAATTTCTTCCGTGGGAATGTTGGGATTGAAATATCTGCCTTTCAGGCTTTCCTCTCCGCCTCCCATAAAGAACGAGCCCTCGATAAGCCCGACCTTAAAGTCCGTACCGTTTTTCGCTTTGTATTCGAGCGCAACGAGTCCCAGGCGATTCAGATAGTCGCACCGCCTTGCGATTTCATCGTTATGGTTTGCCCACTCGCGCACGGGGTCGGCTACGTCGGCGCGGGAAGCCTTCAAAATCGCCTCCCAGAGCTTTTCCACCGCTTGCATGACGTTGAGGTTGGGGAATACTTTTTTTGCCCACGCTTTACCGGGAACGGCGGCAATGCACCACTGATAGTTGTTGTCCATTTCATCGCGGTAAGGCTTAATGACCTTCGAACGTGCGGTGCGCACCGCCGTGAATTTATCCTGATCGATCCCCTTCAACCCGTCGGGATCGGAGGATTCGAGATAAAGCATCGCGGGAAGCTCTTGCTTTTTAAGCTCCCACTTTTCGATTTCCCACTTCTGCGTTTGAGAAAGGGATTCCGTGCTCTGATACTTATAGTGCAATCCCGCAACGGGCTGGTGCGACCATTCCACGTTCACCTTGCCCGCGCCCGCACGGTAGAGCTCCTCAACAACCATTTCCACAAATTCCGGTTGATCGAGTTCCGCTTGAACAATGACCCACTGTCCTTTTTTAACGTTGACGCCCGTTTTGGCAAGTAATTTTGCATAACGCCGTAATTGAATTTTGTTCATGCGAGCCCTCCCGAAAAATTTATCAACACATTATAGCACAAAAAAAATTAACAGTCAACATTCATGCACAAAAAAGTAGCGGCAAATTGCCGCAAAACTTTTTATTATGTCAGATATAATACTGTGCTACCGCTCTCTAAACTGCGTTTAAGGTCGATTACGCGCTGATTTGACGAGCCGCGGAACTTCAAACGGATATCTTTCAATTCCTCGACAAACCGACCGTCTACGAGCACATCGATAAGCGAAAGCAGTTTTTTCGTCTCCTTGCAGTTCGCCCGCTCCTCTTTGAGAGACCCGCCGTCTTGGTAGGTATAGCCCGTATAACACCAAACCGTTTTGTGAGGAAACTCCTTTTTGAACTTTTCTACAAAAGGCAGTAATCCTTTTTGGTTCTGTGGTTCAAAGGGTTCCCCGCCCAAGAGGGAAAGTCCCGCAATATAATCGGGCGCAAGCGCCTTTAAGAGAAATTCCTGCGTCTCCTTCGTAAACGGCTTTCCGTAGTGAAAGTCCCAGGCGATCTCGTTAAAACAGTTCTTGCAATGGTGCGTACAACCCGAAACGAAGAGGGAAACTCTGACTCCCTCTCCGTTTGCAATATCTGTGGTTTTGATTTCAGCGTAGTTCATAATTACAGGTGAAGCACTCTATCTTTGATTTCTTGCGTTCTGCCTTGATTCCAGTACTGCGTGCCGATGTAGCCGCACGTTCTGCGCGCAACGTTCATTTTCGTCTGATCGCGGTTGTGGCAGTGCGGGCATTCCCACAAAAGTTTTCCGTCCTCTTCCACGATCTGGATTTCGCCGTCATATCCGCATACCTGACAGAAGTCGCTCTTCGTGTTGAGCTCCGCGTACATAATGTTGTCGTAGATATACTTCATCACGGACAATACGGCGGGAATGTTGTCCTGCATATTGGGAACTTCCACGTAGGAAATTGCGCCGCCGGGAGAGAGCTGCTGGAACTCGCTCTCGAATTTCAGCTTCGTGAACGCGTCGATCTTTTCGGATACGTGAACGTGGTAGCTGTTCGTGATATAGTTCTTATCGGTCACGCCGGGAATGATGCCGAATCTGCGTTGCAGGCTCTTTGCAAATTTATAGGTCGTGCTTTCAAGCGGCGTCCCGTAGAGGGAGAAGTCGATATTCTCCTTCTTCTTCCACTCTTTGCACATATCATTCATGTGCTGCATAACTTTGAGCGCAAACGGCTTCGCCTCCTCGTCGGTGTGGGATTTGCCCGTCATGTACTTGACGCACTCATACAAGCCCGCAAAGCCGAGCGAAATCGTGGAATATCCGCCGAAGAGAAGTTTGTCGATAGGCTCGCCCTTTTTGAGACGCGCAAGCGCGCCGTACTGCCAAAGAATGGGAGCCGCATCCGAAAGCGTGCCCATCAAGCGGTTGTGCCGCTCCATCAAAGCGCGGTAGCAAAGATCGAGGCGTTCGTCGAAGATCTTCCAGAACTCGTCCATATCGCCGCCCGAAGAGAGCGCAACGTCAACGAGATTGATCGTAACGACGCCTTGATTGAATCTGCCGTAATACTTGGGTTTTCCGTTCTCGTCAACATAGGGCGTCAAGAAGCTGCGGCAACCCATGCAGGTGTAGCAATGCCCCTCTCCGTTCTTATCGATTTTATATTCGAGCATCTTCTTTTCGGAGATATAGTCGGGAACCATGCGCTTTGCGGTGCACTTTGCCGCAAGCTCGGTTAAATACCAGTACTTGCTGTCTTCCGTGATATTGTCCTCTTCGAGCACGTAGATGAGCTTGGGGAAGGCAGGCGTGACCCAAACGCCCGATTCGTTCTTAACGCCCATAATACGCTGTTTGAGCGTCTCCTCGATAATGAGCGCCAAGTCGTTTTTCGTCTGCGGGTCCTTCGTTTCGCCGAGGTACATGAACACGGTCACGAAGGGTGCCTGTCCGTTCGTTGTAAGGAGCGTCACAACTTGATACTGAATGGTCTGAATACCCTTTCCGATCTCCTCTTTCAAACGCTTTTCGGCAATCATATTGATTTGCTCTTCGTTCTCGATCCCCACCGATTTAAGCTCCTTGGCAACCTCGGTACGAATCTTCTTACGGCTGATGTCTACGAAGGGCGCAAGGTGGGTCAAAGAGATGCTCTGCCCGCCGTATTGGTTGGAAGCGACCTGTGCAATGATCTGCGTTGCGATATTGCAAGCCGTGGAGAAGGAATGCGGCTTTTCGATAAACGTGCCCGAAATGACCGTTCCGTTTTGCAGCATATCTTCAAGGTTTACCAAATCGCAGTTGTGCATATGCTGTGCGAAATAGTCCGCGTCATGGAAGTGGATAAGTCCCTCGTCGTGCGCGTCGACGATGTCTTTGGGAAGCAGGATACGACGGGTAATGTCTTTGCTGACTTCCCCAGCCATATAATCGCGCTGAACGGAGTTGACGGTGGGATTCTTATTGGAGTTCTCCTGCTTGACCTCTTCGTTGTTGCACTCGATCAAGGTAAGGATCTGCGCGTCCGTCGTGTTGGAACGGCGAATGAGCTCGCGGGTATAACGGTAGGTAATGTATTTGCGTGCAACGGCGTAAGCCTTTTGATCCATAATTTGATTCTCGACAAAGTCCTGAATCTCTTCCACGCTGACTGCGCGGTTTAAGTCTCCCGCAAGCGCGGTGACCTTTTTCGAGATCAATTTGATCTGTTCGTCGCTCAGACGGTTGTCCTCGCTGACCTCGTTGTTCGCCTTGGTGATCGCGTTTATGATTTTTGACAAATCGAACGCAACTTCCGTACCGTTTCTCTTGATGATTTTCATATACCCACCTCTCCTTTCTTGTTTTTTCCGCCTCTTGACGAAAAATGCGTCCCCTTGAAGGGAACGCGTTTATCATACTATATCTTGTGTGGGAAGTCAAGCGTTTGACACAATATTTAGGAAAAATTTTTTTCAGTGACCACAATATATTGTGTTTTACGCATATTTTGTCGAATCGTGAGCGTGAAACAAAAAGCGCAAAAAGTTACACGAGTGTAATATCGTTTAGGACGAGCGAGAATCGGCAAGAAAGAAACTCCGCGGCGCGGCGGCACAGCTTCATGCGGTTGAAATAAATTTCAAAA
>JAIDSX010000050.1:0-9033 GCA_029060985.1 Clostridia bacterium
CTGTTTGTTTTTGTATCGTAAAAGGCGCGACGTAACGTCGCGCCTTTTTGAGTTAAATTTTTAAGTTTAATTTTTTCCGTAGCCGTTCGGATTGTTTTTCTGCCAATTCCACTGGTCGAGGCACATCTTTTCCAAGTCGTACTCCGCCTTCCAGCCGAGGTCCTGTGCCGCTTTCTCGGCGGAGGCGTAGCAGGCGGCAATGTCACCCGCGCGGCGGGGCTTGATCGAATAGGGAAGCTCCTTCCCGCAAGCCTTTCCGAACGCCTTTATCATATCGAGCACGCTGTACCCGTTGCCCGTGCCGAGGTTATAGATATGTACGCCCGCTTCGTTCAGCTTCTTGATTGCCGCAACGTGCCCGCGTGCGAGATCTACGACGTGGATATAGTCGCGTACGCCCGTGCCGTCGGGAGTGGGATAATCGTTCCCGAACACCCCGATTTCTTTGAGCTTTCCGCTTGCGACCTGCGCAACGTAGGGCATGAGGTTGTTGGGAATGCCCTTGGGGTCCTCGCCGATGAGCCCGCTCTCGTGCGCGCCCACGGGGTTGAAATAGCGGAGAAGCACGACGCTCCACTCGTTATCCGCAACGTACAAGTCCTTTAATATCTGCTCCTGCATGACCTTCGACGTGCCGTAGGGATTCGTCGTGGGATTCATGACGGTCGTCTCTTTGATCGGAAGCTCGGCGGGATCGCCGTACACCGTAGCGGACGAGGAGAACACGATATTCTTGACGTTGTACTCCTTCATGACTTCGAGCAATACGAGCGTGGAAACGAGGTTGTTATCGTAGTACTCGACGGGCTTTTTAACGCTCTCGCCCACCGCTTTGAGTCCCGCAAAATGAATGACCCAATCGATCGCGTGCTTTTTGAAAATCTTTTCGAGCGCCTTTTTATCGCGCACGTCCTTTTCGTAGAAGACGACGGATTTGCCCGTGATTTGCTCTACGCGCTTCATGCTCTCTTTGGAAGAGTTGTCGAGGTTGTCTACGACGATAACGCCGTAACCTTCGTTTAACAGCTCAACGACCGTGTGCGAACCGATAAAGCCCGCGCCTCCCGTTACAAGTACGTTCATAATATATCCTCCTTAAAACGATTATAATTTTTCAACGGTGATTCCGTCCGCAAGCTCGGCGGAATAGAACGCGGGGTGATAGCCCGTCTCTTTTTCATACCGCTCCGCGACCTTCTTTTTGAAGTCCTCCACTCTGTCCTTCTTTACGATAGAGACGGTACAGCCGCCGAAGCCCGCGCCCGTCATACGGGAGCCGAGGCAAGCGGGATGATCCTGCGCCGCGTGCGCGAGGGAGTCGAGCTCCTTGCCCGTAACTTCGTAGAGCGTTCTGAGGGATTCGTGCGAGGCGTTGAGTATCTCGCCCAGCTTCACCACGTCGCCCGTGCGCATTGCCTGCGCGGCAAGACGAACGCGTTCGCATTCCTCGACCACGTGCTTTGCACGCTTGTGAATGACGGGAAGCAAAATGGATTTATACTCTTCCAGCTCGTAGGGTTTGAGCTCGGCAAGGCAAGTGATGGGGAAATGCTTTTTCAAAATCGCAAGCGCCGTCTCCACTTCCTGCCTTCTCTCATTATATTTGCTCTCCACAAGATTATGAGGCTTTTTGCAGTTTGCGATCACGAGCACGCAGTCGCCCAATTCGACGGGGATATACTCCCGCTCCAACGTCTTGCAGTCGAGAAGGATCGCGTGCCCCGCCTTACCGTTTGCCGAAGCGTATTGATCCATAATGCCGCAGTTCACGCCCGCATAGATATGCTCGGCTTTCTGCGCGACGAGCGCAACCTCTACGGGATCGAAGCTCTCCCCCGCCGCAGTCGCAAGCGCGGCAATCGTGGAAACCTCGATCGCAGCCGACGAAGAGAGCCCGCTGCCGAAGGGAACGGTGCAGTCCAAAAGCATATCGCAGCCGACGACCTTGTGCCCCGCCTCCTGCCATAAGTGCGCGCAGCCCGCATGGTATTTGGCGTGTTTCAGCTCCTTATACGATTCGAGCTTATCAAGCTCAAGCGTGACCTTATCGGGCAAATCCGTCCATTCGAGGTTGATTACGTTCGTGCCGTTGGGACGGACGTAAACCGTGTTGCGAAGCGAGAGCGCGCCGGGCATAACCTTGCCCCCGCAGTAATCGACGTGCTCGCCGATGAGGTTGACTCTGCCTGCGGCAGAGACTTTGTATGTATATTTCGAAGTGTCAATCATGGAACCCTAACCCCCTTAAAAATTTTTCCGTATCTTGATGCGTTTCGAACACCGCCGTGTTTTTTAAGATTCGCTCGCAGATGCTTGCAAGCTCTTCCTTCATTGCCTCGTCCGCCTGCGCCTTCGTCTTGGGATTACTTTTCTCTTTGATCTCGTCGTAGAGCAAACGGAAGTCTTTCAGCTCTTCGGGAAGCGCGCCCGCAAGGATCGCCCCCTTCACCTCTTCGAGCTCCGCTTCCAAACGCCCTGGAAGAATGAACAGCCCCTGCGCCTCGATAAGCCCGATGGATTCCTTCTTGATGACGTGGAATTCGGGGTGCGCGTGGAACACGCCGTCGGGATATTGCTTGGAGGTAATGTTGCTTCTTAAAATGAGATTCATTTCGTAGCCGTCCGCCGTCTTGACTACGGTCGGGCTGACTGCGTGGTGAACACCGTCCTGATCTTCGGGAATGAGCCCGCGCGCCTTGTCGGTATACGTGACCCAGCCCTTACGGATAATTTCGGATACCTGCGCGATACTCGTTCTGTTCTTGCCTGAAACGCGAACGCACGTGCCGAACCAATCGAGCACGCCGATCTTCACGTCGGGATATTTTTTATGTTTGAGCGTTTTTGCAATCCCCGCAAGGAAGAGCGGGAGCTTCTCGCCGCCGCCCTGGAAGTGGTCGTGCGCAAGAACGCTTCCCCCGATACGAGGAAGGGGTGCGTTGCAGCCGATAAAGTAGTGCGGGAACGCGTCTACAAAATCCATGAGCCGATAGAAGGTATCCTCGTCGACGTGCATGGGCGTATGCGTTTCGTTTACGGCAATGCCGTGCTGATAGAAATAGCCGTAGGGCGAGAACTGCCAAAACCACTTTTCGTCGCCGAACGTCATGGAAACGGTGCGGAGCGTTCTCTTTGCTCTACCGTGATACCCCTCGTTTTCGCGGCAGATCGAGCACTTCGGGTAGCCGCCCTTTACGCTGTTTCCGCTGACCGCTTTTTTAGGATCGCGGAATTCGGGTTTCGCTTTGTTGATGGTAACGATAAGTCCGTTCTTCGCCGTAAAGCGGGGGTTTTTATCGAGCTTTTCTTTCTTGACGTAGTCGCCCGCAACGGAATAATCGTACAGCCACTGCGTCGCCTTTTCGGGAGACGTTTCGTAGATTTCGGAAAAACGCCTTTCCACTTCCGCAGGCAGCAGCATGAGCGCGCCCATCACGGCGTCAAGTTTTTTCTCCGCTTCCTCTTCGGAATAAAGTCCCTCCGAAAGTGCGGCTTCGTTCAATGCGCGAAGAAGCTGAGAAACGCTTTCGCCCGCATACTCCACTCCGCTCCCCTCGTAGCTTTCAAGTCCGAGCGTCATCAGAAGCGTGTTGCGAACGTAAATTTCGTTCTTCTTGCAAAGAGCGAGCTTTTCTTCCGCATAGCCGATAAGTTTATCGATTGCTTCATATATTTTCATAACTGCCTCCTATCCGTTTTTATGAATTGGACGGCAAAATAGCGTACGCCGTCTTGCCGTCCATAATTGGGGGGAATGTATAAACATAATTATCACGATTACATTATATCGCGGTCTCGTTTCCCCGGCAAGAATTTTAATATTTGAATATGGACATTTATTGACATTTTTAGGCAATCGTGCTATACTTACTTTTATGATAGCAAAACGCGAAATTTGGAAATATCAGGACAAAGTCAAGGTATGGGTCGGTAAATACAAGAACTCCCACAACCTTTTGCATTGGCACTACGACTGCGAGCTTTTATACGTGGAAAAGGGAAGTATCGACGTATTTTGCGATAAGAAAACGCACCGCCTTACGAGCGGAGAACTGCTCTATATCGACAGCGGACAGGTCCACTATATGCAGGCGCGCGAGCCGGAGACCGTTCTTATCGTGATCATATTCAACTACGATATCCTGCGCCCCTATACGGGCGGTTTCCGTCTCGCTTCGCCTAAGCTCAAAGGGCAATATCCCATTCCGCAGATCTATCGGGAAATCCGCGATATTCTTCTTACGAAGCCTCCCTTTTTCGAGGGCGAGACGGCGGGAAAAATTATTTCGTTGATGGCGTCTATCTTTCGGGGCGAGGAGCTCGTTCCGCGCGAAGGCGCCGATAAAACGACGGAACGGCTGATTGCCCTCCTCGAAGATATCTTTGAAAATTGCGAACGGTACGACTTTCAAAAAGGCGTTTCCTTTATGAATATGAGCGAGGCGTATTTTTCGCGCTACTTCAAAGAATCGACGGGAATCCCCTTTTCCGCTTACCTCAACTATGTGCGGACGGAAAAGGCGGTCGCGCTTATTCACGGCGATAACGATTTCACGATGACGGAAATCGCCGATCGGTGCGGATTCGGAACGATACGAAACTTTAACCGTATCTTTAAGGATTTGACGGGATATTCCCCCTCCTCCTTACCCGAGGATTTCGTCATGAGCAACGACTTCGTCTATCCCAGTGACAGCGCGTTCGTTCCCACGCTCCACGACTGCGAGCTCATCGAATCGGGAGAATGATTTTTTCGTCCGTTATACTTTTTCAAGCACTAATACTTGATAGGGTTTGACCTCGATTCTGCCGCTCAGCTCTGCATTGCTTATCAAATCCCTGTAATTGCCGTCGAGCACGATATAGCCGGCGGCATTTTCTATTTCCGCCGCAATGACTGCTTCGACTTTCCCCGTGCGGCGGACAAGCGTTACGTTGTCGCTCGCTTCGAACGTAGGCTTTAACCCGAGGAGACGGCGGATATCGTCGTGCGTAGGCACGCTGCCGAGCAGTATGACTTTCCCCTTTCCGACTTTTCTTTCGGCTACGACGGTGAGCCCGTCGAACTCCCCGCCGCAGTACTTAGCAAGCGATTCCGTTCCTTCGTTCGTCTCGTAAGCGTCGAAGCAGGCGGATACCCCGCAAGGCGTTCCGTCCGTCCACTTTGCGCGGAAGACGTCGTTGTCGATGGGCTTCTGATACTTCGTATACACGCCTGCAAGCTCCTCCAAAAACGAATAGGGCGCTTGCGTGTACTTGGTCACCTCGGTGTCTAAAATATCCGTCATGGGACCTACGATCCAAGTGCCGCCGTTTTGGACGAACTCCTTGATACGCGCGGGGAAACCGTTCTCCTCGGCGTGGCACAAGAACGGCGAAATGACGACTTTGTACTTTTCAAGACTATGCGGCGTATCGATGACGTCGGTATTGTAGTGGCGGAGCGCAGAATAGAACTTATCGCGCACGGTTTTGGTGTAGTCCGTGTTTTTGAGCATAGGCGCGGCGCGGAAGGTGTTCGAAGCGGTCGTCGAAAAATGCAGCGCGATATCCGCTTTCACTTCCGTGTTCGTAAGAAGGGTTTCGCAACTCTCGATTTCGCGTGCGGCTTTTCCGACCTCCTCGCTCACGCGGTATAATCTTCCCGCGGAGGAATACAAAGCGCCGTGCGCGATCTCGTGTCCGTTGCGCTGTGCGCGGAAGAGCCAGTACATATTCATATCCGCGCCCTTCGCAAAGGGAAGCCAGGTATTTACGTAGCAGTTGCCTGTCGGTCGGTAGCCGAACTCGGAAAACTCACTGCCGTTCCAGCCGACCTGCGTTTCCGTTACCCAGAACGGTTTATCCTTGACGGCGCGCAAATAGTCGTACCAGAACGTCGTTTGGTACAGCTCGTCTGCGGTGTTGTAGTGATTGAACTGCACCACGTCGAGCGACTTGTTTACGTCGTAATAGCTAAGGTTATTGATTCCCATCATGTCCGTGCCGACGGGCGCGTTCGTGTATTTATGTAAAATCTCCGCCTGCTCGTCAACGTAGGAGCAGATTTGCCCGCATTGGAAATCCCACCACGCTTTCACGAGCGAAGGGTGCTTCCACTGTTCGGGGAGGGGCGGATTGACCGCCTCGAAGCTCTGATAGTCGAGAGACCAGCGCGCCATGCCCCACGCCTTGTTCAAGGCGTCCACCGTTTTGAATCTCTTTTTCAGATAACCGCGGAACGCCGAAACGCACTGCGGGCAAAAGCAACCGTCCTCGTAAGGAAATATCTCGTTGTCGATCTGCCAGCCGATGATACCGGGGTGCTTTCCGAACGTTTTTGCCATTTCGGTCACGATCATTCTGTTTTTCTCGCGCATGACGGGCGAAGTTTTACAGGGGTGGCAGCGCGACGAGGTCTGCGAGCGTTTGCCGTTCGGGGATACCCTGCGCATTTCATCGTATTTGTCGAGCATATAGCGGGGTGGCGTGCAGGTGGGCGTGCACATTACGGTGTATATCCCCGCCGCGTACAGCTTATCGACGACGGATACGAGCCATTTGAAATCGTATTCACCTTCGCGGGGCTCCATTTTGCTCCAAGCAAATTCCCCTACGCGCATCACGTTGAGTCCGAGCTCCTTACAACGCTCGATGTCTTTTTCGATTTCCTCTTCTTCCCAAAGTTCGGGATAGTATGCGGCGCCGATATACAGCTTTTTCATTTTCTTCTCCTAAACGAAATTCAGTATATTGTGATTATAACATAGAAATCTGCGCAAATCAATACCCTTTTTATAAAATAAAACCCGCTATAAAGAGCGGGTTTTTCATTTTGAATATCAGTTTGCGCCGTAGGTTTTAAGATACTCTTTCATTTTGGAAAGATACTCTTCCCCCTCGATCACGCCCGTTTCGATCGCCTCGATAATGTCCTTGATCGATACGATGGAATATACTTTGATGCCGTACTCGTCGTACGCCTCCTGCACGGCGGATTTTCCGCTTTCAAGCGCCTTTTCCATGCGGTCAACCGAAATCAGCACCGCTTCGACCTTCACGTCCGCCGTCGATTTGATTTTGGGAAGCACTTCTTTAAGCGCCTTACCCGAAGTCATGACGTCCTCGATGATCGCCACCTTGTCGCCGTCGTGAAGCTCTTGCCCTACGAACAGTCCGCCCTCGCCGTGATCCTTGACTTCCTTTCTGTCGAAGCAGAATCCCGTATCTACGCCGCGGCGCGAAAGCGCAATGCTCGTGGAGACGGCAAGCGGGATTCCCTTATAGGCAGGACCGATTAAGGTCTTTGCGGAAACCCCGTGTTCGAGGTACGCTTCCGCATAGTATTCGCCGAGGCGGGAAATCTGCGCGCCCGTGCGGTACTTGCCCGTGTTCACGAAGTAGGGCGCTTTTCTTCCGCTCTTCAAGGTGAAGTCGCCGAAACGAAGCACCTCGCTTTCCACCATAAACTTGATAAAGTCTTGCTTATACTGATTCATACTTTGCTCCTTTAATTCAACGTGAGCGTTCCCGTCAACTCGGAAAGATTCTCGATATGATGCGCCTTGCACCACTTTTCAAGCCCCTCAATAATTTTGGGGCAGGCAAGCGGATCGGTAAAGTTCTGCGTGCCCACTTCCACGGCGGTAGCGCCCGCCATCAGGAACTCGATCGCGTCCTCTGCGGTGACGATCCCGCCCATTCCCACGACGGGGATTTTGACGGCGCGGCTCGCTTCGTACACCATGCGCACCGCAATGGGCTTGATGCCCGCGCCCGATACCCCGCCCGTGTTGTTGGCAAGGATCGGCTTCCTTCTTTCGATATCGATCGCCATTCCCGTGAAGGTGTTCACGAGGGAAATTGCGTCCGCTCCCCCGCGCTCAGCCGCCTGTGCGTTTGCGGCAATGCTCTCTACGTTGGGCGACAACTTGACGATGAGCGGCGTATCGGGACAGTTGTCCTTTGCGACCCTGGTCACTTCCTCTACGCTTTCGGGCTTAATGCCGAACGCCATGCCGCCGCACTTTACGTTGGGACAGGAAATATTCAGTTCGATAAAATCCACTTTCCCGTTGAGCTTTTTGCAGATTTCACCGTAGTCGGAAAGGACGCTCCCCGCAGCGTTCGCAAGAACGCGCGTCTTGGACTTCAACCATTCAAGGTCGTTTTTCAAGAATGCGTCCACGCCGGGGTTTTGCAGCCCCACGGCGTTGAGGATCGTACCGTGACTCTCCGCAATGCGGGGAACGGCGTTCCCGAGACGGGGCGCGAGGGTAAGTCCCTTCGTCGCTACGCCGCCGAGCACGGAAATATCGTAGAGCTCTTCAAACTCTCTTCCGAATCCGAACGTACCCGACGCGGGGATCACGGGATTTTTCAGTTTCTTTCCGCAGAGGTCTACGCTTAAATTTACCATTAGCCCTTATAACCCCAAATCGCTTTGAAGTGACCGCCGAACGCGCCTTTGCCTTTCTTGTTCCAGTTCTTATCCCAGCTCTTCGGCTCTTTCGAAGCGGCGCAGTTGATGACGAGAATGTCGCTGCAACCGATGAATATTTCCTTATCCATTTCGGTCACGCTCTCGGGCACGAACACCACTCTCAAAGAATGGCAGTTCGCAAACGCGTGCGCGCCGATATGCTTTACGCTGTCGGGGATCGTTACGTTCGAAACATGATTGCAGCCCTCGAACGCGCCCTCTTTAATGGAAGTCACGGATACGGGAATGATCACACGGCTCGTTCCGCCCAAATATTTGACGACTTCGCCGTTCACGATTTCAAATTCTTTCTGCGGCTCACCCGCTTGCTCTCCGCCCTCCTGTTCGCCGACGGGCGGTACGGGAGCGCCCATGGGAGGCTGTGCTCCGGGAGGCGCAAAGTTGTTCATAGGAGGTTGCCCCATCGGAGGCTGTGCTCCGGGAGGCGCAAAATTATTCATGGGCGGCTGACCTGCGGGAGGCGCGAAATTGTTTATGGGAGGTTGCCCCATAGGCGATCCCATGGGAGGCGCGAAGCCGTTCATGGGAGGTTGCCCCATAGGCGATCCCAT
>JAIDSX010000050.1:9133-18239 GCA_029060985.1 Clostridia bacterium
GCGAAGCCGTTCATGGGAGGTTGCCCCATAGGCGATCCCATAGGAGGTGCGAAGCCGTTCATGGGGGGTTGCCCCATAGGAGGCTGATTATTCGGCACGTCCATAGGAACTTCCTCTACGCCGCCCTTGTTCTCCACAAAGGGAAGTTCCTCTTCGGATTCAGCGGGCTCTTCCTTTGCTTCTTCTGCAGGCTCTTCTTCCGCCTCTGCTTCTGCGGCGGGCTCGCCTTCGGATTCTTCCGCAACCTCTTCGATTTCTTCCTCGGCGGGAAGCTTCGCCTCGGGCTCTTCGTTTTTGACGGGAGCTTCAAAAACGGGCTCTTCTTCGACGGGAGCTTCTTCGATCGGCTCTTCATCTAAAACGTCGATGGGAACGGGTCTTGCAACGTAATCGTTATTCACCGCAGGCGCGGGCGCAGGTGCGGGCTTCGCCGCAGGGGCAGGCGCGGGTGCAGGTGTAGGTGCGGGTGTAGGCGTAGGAGCGGGCGCAGGCGTAGCCTTCGGCTTGAAAGCGGGAACTTCATCCGTCGTTTCCGCCCCGTCGATTTCCAAAGCAAGGCGGCGATACTCCTTCCGCGTTGCGGGCGTTGCAAAGAGCATTGCCTTTTGATAATTCAAATTCTCCTGCATCTTACCCGCAGCCGTACCGCGGCAGACAGGTTGCAGACAGTTTCTTAAAATGTCCCTCTTAAATTGAACGCGGAACTCGGCAAGCGCCATACCCCAGTAGGCTTCGGATTCGCTGCTGCACTGTCTCGAAGCGAGCTTGTAGCAATCGTACGCCTCGTCAAATTCTCCGAGATCGAGTAATTTTGCCCCCTTTTCGATGAGTTCCACTGCTTCCGGATTCGTTGTGTCCCGCGTAAGAATCATGTTCGTTCCGCAGACTTCGCAAGTTAAAAGACGCTCCTCTGCGTTGTTCGGATCAAGCTCCGTTCCGCAATTTTTACATTTCATGTTTTTTCCCTCCGATAAATTTCTTATTTATTTGTCGAATTTGCAGTTCACACAAATCCTTTCAGTTACCTTGTAAAATATTTGACCGCGCTCTCGAACAGCTTCATATCGTAGTTGCCGGGAACGTTCTTATAGAGCCCGTAGCCCGTGCGCTCCGAATGCCCCATCTTGCCGAACACCCTTCCGCCGGGCGACAGAATACCTTCGATCGCACACGTACTGCCGTTGGGATTAAAGTGAATATCCATGGTGGGCTTTCCGTTGAGGTCAACGTATTGCGTCATGATCTGACCTTTTTCGGCAAGTTCTTTAATAAGTTCGGGACGCGCAACAAATTTTCCTTCTCCGTGCGAAATGGGAACGGAAATAATATCCCCCACCTTCAAGCCCGTAAGCCACGGGCTGTTCACGGACGCCACTCTCACGCGCACGATACGGGATTGGTGCCGCCCGATATCGTTATAGGTGAGCGTGGGACAGTTCTCGTCGGTATCAATGATCCTGCCGTAGGGAACGAGACCGAGTTTGATGAGCGCCTGGAATCCGTTGCAGATTCCGCCCATGAGTCCGTCCCGCACGTTCAAAAGACGCTCCGTCTCCTCTTTGACTTCCGCGCCGCGGAAGAACGCCGTAATGAACTTGCCCGAGCCGTCCGGCTCGTCGCCACTCGAAAATCCGCCGGGGATAAATACGATCTGGCTCTCTTTGATTTTCTTTGCAAACTCCTCGCCCGAACGCGCAACCTCGTCTGCCGTGCGGTTTCTTACGACGAAGATCTCCGTCTCCGCGCCCGCGTCCTCAAACGCCTTTGCGGTATCGTACTCGCAGTTCGTACCGGGGAATACGGGAATGAGCGCCTTCGGCTTTGCGACCCTCACCGAGCTTGCGCCGAAGAATTTTTTCTTATACGAGAAGGCGGGAACTTTGCCCTTCTTTACGGGAACTTCCGTGCGGTACACGGGCTCTAACTTATTCTCGTACGCCTTCAAAAGCTCGTCGAGCGATATCTTTTCTTTGCCTAAGGAAATCTGCTCCTTCTTCGTAGTGACGCCGAGCAGCATACCCACCTTTTCTTTGGTCGTAAGCTCCAAAATGAAAGAGCCGTAGTTGTATCCGAAAATCGTTTCTAAGGAAACGCCGCTGTCAAAAGCAAAGCCTATCTTGTTGCCGAGGCACATTTTGAGCACCCCTTCCGCAACGCCGCCGTAGGTGGGCGTGTACGCCGCAACCGCTTTTTTCTCTCTCAACAGATCGGTGACAAGCGTGAAGTTCTTTTCCAGCGATTTGGGATCGGGCAAATTATTCTCGTCATATTCGGGCTCTAACAGCACGACGTAGTGACCCGCATCCTTAAATTCGGGGGAGACGACTTCGTGAACGTGCCCCGTCGTCACCGCAAAGGAGACGAGGGTGGGCGGCACGTCGATATGCTCGAACGTTCCGCTCATGGAGTCCTTGCCGCCGATCGCGGCGATCCCCAGATCCGTCTGCGCCTTGAACGCGCCGAGGAGCGCCGAAAGCGGCTGTCCCCAACGCTTGGGATCGTGCCCGGGCTTTAAGAAATATTCCTGGAAAGTAAGATAGGTCGGATTCTTTTCCTGCTTGAAGCGCGCGCCGCTCGCAACGAGCTTACTTACGCTCTCCACGACAGCAAGGTATGCGCCGTGATAGGGGCTCTTCTCCATAGCGTACGGGTTGCCGCCCCAGCTCATATAGGATACGGCGTCGGTATGTCCCTTCTCCACGGAGATAAGGTGCGCCATCGCCTGCGGCGGCGTGAGCTGATATTTTCCGCCGAAGGGCATAGTCACCGTGTTCGCGCCGATCGTGGAATCAAACCGCTCGGAAAGTCCGCGCTTGGAGCATACGTTCAGATCGCCCGCAAGAGCTTTATATCCTTTCGTAAAGGAATCGGGGATTTCTTTATTGTAATCCTGTAATTTTGCAACGCTCGCCTCGGTATGCTTCTCCGCGCCGTTGGAGTTCAAGAACTCGCGCGAGATATCGACGATCGTCTTACCGTTCCAGGTCATGACGAGGCGGGGATTTTTCGTGACCTCAGCAACGACGGTCGCTTCGAGGTTTTCTTCCTCCGCATAGCGGATAAATTCTTCCGTCTTGTCCGCTTCGACGACGACCGCCATGCGCTCCTGCGATTCGGAGATCGCAAGCTCGGTGCCGTCCAGTCCGTCGTACTTTTTGGGCACGGCGTTCAAATCGATTTTCAATCCGTCCGCAAGCTCGCCGATCGCAACCGATACGCCGCCCGCGCCGAAGTCGTTGCACCGTTTTACGAGAAGCATCGCCTCCTTCTTGCGGAATAAACGTTGGAGCTTGCGCTCCTCGGGAGCATTCCCCTTCTGCACTTCCGCGCCGCAATGGGTGAGCGATTCGAGGGTGTGCGACTTCGAAGAGCCCGTCGCTCCGCCGCAGCCGTCCCGCCCCGTTCTTCCGCCGAGCAGAATAACCTTGTCTCCCGCGGCAGGCGTTTCGCGCCGAACGTTTTCTTCGGGCGTCGAGGCGATCACTGCGCCGATTTCAAGGCGCTTTGCAACGTAGCCCGTGTGATAAATCTCGTCTACCTGCCCCGTGGCAAGTCCGATCTGGTTGCCGTAGGAGGAATACCCCGCCGCCGCCGTCGTTACGATCTTGCGCTGGGGGAGCTTTCCTTCGAGCGTCTCCGAAACGGGGACGAGCGGATCGCCCGCGCCCGTCACGCGCATTGCGGCGTAGACGTAGCTTCTGCCCGAAAGCGGATCGCGGATCGCGCCCCCGATACAGGTCGCCGCTCCGCCGAAGGGCTCGATCTCCGTGGGGTGGTTGTGCGTTTCGTTCTTGAAGAGAAGAAGGTAATCGTGCTGCTTTCCGTTCGTATCCACTTTGATCTTAACGGTGCAGGCGTTGATTTCTTCCGATTCGTCTAAGTTTTGTAAAAGTCCGCGCTGCTTCAAGAGCTTGCAGGCGATCGTGCCCACGTCCATGAGATTCACGGGCTTGGTGCGGTTTATTTCCTTGCGCGCCGCAAGATAATCCGCGTACGCTTTCTCTAAAACCTCATCCTCGAAGTGCACGCCGTCGATCGTCGTCAAAAACGTCGTGTGGCGGCAGTGGTCCGACCAATAGGTATCGATCATGCGGATCTCCGTCAAAGTCGGATCGCGCTTTTCCTTTTTGAAATAGTCCTGACAAAAGGCGATATCGTCCGCATCCATTGCGAGCGCGTACTTTTTGACGAACGCTTGAAGCCCCTCGCTATCGAGCGACAAAAAGCCCGTTAAGGTCTCCACCTCTTGGGGAACGGGGTGATTGATTTGCAGGGTTTCGGGCAGGGACAATTCCGCCTCTCTGCTCTCTACGGGGTTGATGACGTAACGCTTGATCGTATCAAGCTCTTTATCCGTAACCTTTCCGTACACGGCGTATACCCTTGCCGTGCGGATAAGGGGACGCTCCTTTTTCGAGAGCATCTGAATGCACTGCGCCGCGGAATCCGCGCGCTGGTCGAACTGACCGGGAAGGTATTCCGTTCCGAATACCTTTGCGCCCGCCGTGTCGATTTCCGCGCTCGCCTTATCCATCTGCGGCTCGGAAAACACCGTCTTCGTCGCGTAGTCGAAGAGCTCCTTGTCCATTCCCTCCGCGTCGTAACGGTTGATGATGCGAATATTTTCAACGCTTCCGATTCCTAAAAGCTCTCTTACGTCAGCGGTGAGAGTCTGAGCCTCGTGGTCGAAACCGCGTTTTTTCTCAACGTAAATTCTGAATACCATTTTCTGCCTCCTTATCACTTTCGGGGGATCAATTATTTTTTGCCTTTAACGCCCTCTGTCCGATATCCTTGCGCATATAGGCGTTTTCGAAATGCACCCCTTTTGCAAGGGCGTATGCGCCGTCGATCGCCTCGCGGAGCGTATCCCCCACGGCGGAAGCGCCCAATACGCGCCCGCCCGAGGTGAGAAGTTTTTCGCCCGCCGCCTTCGCTCCCGCAACGTAGAGATATTCCCCCGTCTTCGTCTTGGGAAGCGTAATTTCGTAACCTGTTTCGTAATGGGCGGGATAGCCGTTTGACGCTACGATCACGCAGCACGCCGCTCCCTTTCTGAAACGTACCATTTCTTCTTTCAGCCGTCCCTCACGGACGGCAAGCATGATTTCGAGTAGATCGCTCTCCAAGAGCGGAAGCACGACCTGCGTTTCGGGATCGCCGAAGCGGCAGTTATACTCGATCACCTTCGCCCCCTTGGGAGTCAACATGAGTCCGAAGAAGATACAGCCCTTAAAGGTGCGCCCCTCTTTGTTGAGAGCCTTCACCGTGGGAAGAAAAATCTTCTCCATGCACTCCTTTTGCACTTCTTCCGTGTAGTAGGGGTTGGGCGCAACCGTGCCCATACCGCCCGTGTTCAGTCCCTCGTCGTTGTCCAGCGCGCGCTTGTGGTCCATGGAGCTCACCATGGGGACGATAATGTTTCCGTCCGTAAAGGAGAGCACGGAGACCTCGGGACCCGTCAAAAACTCTTCGATCAAAATTTGATTCCCGCTCGCGCCGAACACCTTTTTTATCATGATTTCGTCGACGGTCTTTTTCGCTTCTTCGAAGCTGTTTACAATGACCGCGCCCTTGCCCGCCGCAAGCCCGTCCGCCTTGATGACGGTGGGATAGTCGCAGGTTTTTAAGTATTTGATCGCCGCTTCCGCGTCAGTGAACGTTTCGCTTGCCGCCGTGGGAATGCCGTATTTTTTCATGAGGTCCTTGGAATAGACCTTGCTTCCCTCGATGATCGCCGCCGCCTTCGTAGGTCCGAAGCAGGGAATGCCCAATTCTTCGAGCCGATCCACGCAGCCCATGACGAGGGGATCGTCCTGCGTGATTGCGGCAAAGTCGATCTTGTGCGACTTTGCAAATTCCACGATTCCGTCCAAATCCGTCGCCTTAACGGGGAAGCACTCCGCGCCCTCTTCCTTGGCGATACCGCCGTTGCCGGGCAGTGCGTAGATTTTTTCAACCTTCTGATTCAGTTTTAACGCTTTTACGACGGCGTGTTCTCTTCCGCCCCCGCCAACGATCAAAATGTTCATAACTCTTTCCTAAATTTGTAAAATCAATGGTGGAACAATCTCATGCCTGTAAAGCACATAACCATGTTATATTTGTCTGCCGCTTCGATAACGAGGTCGTCGCGGACGGAGCCGCCCGGTTCCGCCACGTACGAAACGCCCGAAAGCGCCGCACGGTCGATATTATCGGAGAACGGGAAGAATGCGTCGCTTCCCAAGGAAACACCCGTAACTTTTTTGAGATACGCCGCCTTCTCCTCCTTCGTGAAAGGAGCGGGGCGCACCGCAAAGTTCTTCTTCCAAACGTTGTCGCCCAAGACGGTTTCCGCTTCGTCGGAGAGGTACAAGTCGATAATATTATTCTTTTCGGGTCTGCCTACGCCCTCTGCAAATTGGAGAGAAAGCACCTTTTCGCTCTGGCGCAAGTGCCACAGGTCCGCCTTGCTCGCCGCGAGCCGCGTGCAGTGAATGCGCGACTGCTGTCCCGCGCCCACGCCGATCGCCTGTCCGTCCTTGGCAAAGCATACCGAGTTGGACTGCGTGTACTTCAAGGTGATGAGCGAAATGATGAGATCGACCGCCTTATCCTCGGGCAAGGTCTTGTTCTTCGTAACGATATTTTTAAGAAGCTCTCTATCGATTTTGAAATTGTTCCTTCCCTGTTCGAAGGTGATGCCGAATACCTGCTTCCGTTCGATTTCCGCGGGAACGTAGTCTTTATCGATCTTGACGATATTGTAAGTTCCCTTGCGCTTTGCTTTGAGAATTTCCAAAGCCTTGGGGGAATACGCGGGCGCGATTACGCCGTCCGAGACTTCGCGCGAAATGATCTTCGCCGTCACTTCGTCGCATTCGTCGGAGAGCGCAATCCAGTCGCCGAAGGAGCTCATTCTGTCCGTTCCGCGCGCGCGGGCATAGGCGCACGCAAGGGGGGAATCGTCAAGCCCCTCGATATCGTCCACAAAGCAGGACTTCTTCAATTCGGGGGAAAGCTTTTTGCCGATTGCCGCCGCCGTGGGCGAAACGTGCTTAAAGCTCGTCGCCGAAACGTAGCCCGTGTTCTCCTTGATCTCCTTGACGAGCTGCCAGGAGTTGAACGCGTCCAAAAAGTTGATATACCCCGGTCTGCCGTTCAATATCTCGACGGGAAGCTCGCTTCCGTCGTGCATATAGATCCTTGCGGGCTTTTGGTTGGGGTTACAGCCGTATTTTAATTCGAATTCCTGCATGATTTATCTCCCTCGTAATTATCTGTATTTGTTGTAGAGAACGCTCTCTCTGGCACCCGTCTTTAAGTCGTAAGCGCGGCAGTAGAGCGAAATTCTGTTCTCCGCATTGAGTGCGCCCCAAATCTCCTTTGCAAACTCCTTCACGTCGTTGGGAACGGAAATGAGTTCAGGCTCTCCCTCGAAGGAGGGAAGCGGGTTTCCGTCCGAAACGTAGGTGTGGATGAAGTGCCCCGTGCCCGCGACGGGCTCGTAGTCGAAGAAGTAGCGGTTGCACGCCGTGCCGAATTTATCGGCGCTCTTCAAAATGGACATCTCGTAAGTGTACTTTCCGTCGAGGTGCAAAAGCGCACTGATACGCGGCGTAAAGTTGGGGAAGTCGGGCTCGAAACGGCGCGTTTTGAGCGCATGGCGGAAGCACTTGCCCGCCTTCAAACTCTCTTCGATGGTGTCCGTCTGATCGCCGTTCGTAACAATCACTTCCTTGCCGACCGACTTCACGGGATAATAAATGATAAGCGAAGGGTCCTGCATTTTCGTTGGATCGCACGCCTGCGTTTTGAGCGCGCCGTTCTCCTCTACGAAGATACGGTTGCGGCTGTTCTCGCTACGCCCCATAATGAAGTAGGCAAACATTGCCTTCGTGCCGTCCTTAGAAAGTCCTACGGCGATCCCGCGGCCGGGATAGGCGTTGCCCTCTAATGCGTCTTTCATGCTCTTAATTACAAAGCTCATATCAATTACCTCTCAGTTTTTTACATACCCTTTCAACGGCTTCGGGAAGAATCACCCACTCCGCTTCGCGCATGACGCGCTTTTGCAGGATTTCGGGCGTGTCGCCCTCCTTCACTTCCACCGCCCTCTGCGCAATGATCTGCCCGCCGTCGCACACCTCGTTCACGTAGTGCACGGTCGCGCCCGTCACCTTGACCCCCGCCGCAAGCACAGCCTCGTGCACGTGCAGTCCGTAAAAGCCCTTTCCGCAAAAGCTCGGAATGAGCGCAGGGTGCACGTTGATAATGCGGTCGGGATATTCTTTGACGAAATTCTCGCTTAATATCGTCATGAAGCCCGCAAAGACCACGAACTCGATTTCGTTTTCTTTGAGAATTTTCAAAATTCTCTTTTCGCGCTCGGCTCTATCGGGAATCTCCTTGCGGTCTATAATCTCCGCCTTGATACCGGCGCGTGCGGCGCGCGTTAACACGAACGCCTCTTTATGGTCGGTCACGACGAGCTTTACTTCGCCGTCGGGAATCATGCCCGCTTCCTGCGCGTTTACGATCGCTTGAAAGTTCGTTCCGCCGCCCGAACAGAGAACGGCGATTTTTACCTTGTTTTTCATAACAACTCTACGCCGTCGCCCTTAACGATCTCGCCGACGACGTATGCGTCCTCGCCGTTCGCCTTCAAAATTTCAAGTGCCTTTTCTACGTTCTCTTTGGCAACGACCACGCTCATTCCAACGCCCATGTTGTAGGTGTTGAACATATCGTGCTCGGAGATATTGCCGACCTTTTGGATCAAATCGAAGATAGGAAGTACTTTCACGTCGCTCTTCTTGATTCTGACTCCCAAGCCCTTGGGAATGGAACGGGGCATATTCTCGTAGAAGCCGCCGCCCGTAATGTGCGAAATTCCCTTGACCTCCACTTTATCGAGGAGCGCGAGAATCGCGCGCACGTAGATTTTCGTAGGCGTTAAGAGCGTTTCGCCCAAGCCTGCGCCGAGCTCTTTTTTGTAACCGCTCAAATCGCAGTTCTCGATATCGAATACCTTTCTTACAAGCGAGAAGCCGTTGCTGTGCACGCCCGTGGAAGGGAGCGCGATCATGATCTGGCTCTTATACACCTCTGACGCTGCCGACGA
>JAIDSX010000051.1 GCA_029060985.1 Clostridia bacterium
GATCATTTCTTTGAGTAGGGAGTCAAACTCTTCGCGCTTCGTGTCTTTCAGTTTGCGGCGCGCATAAACGAATTTTTTATGATCCCTTCTGATACCGAGAAACAGAAAGAAACTCGCGGCTGCGGCGACAAGCAAGAAAAGAATGAGCAAAAATATCTTCAAGCCTATATGCATTGCTAAAAGTTGCCCTAACATGCCCTCTCCCTTTGCCGAAACGCGCCTTTTACACCCGAATTACGTAAAAGACTATAAATCGATACATAATTAGGCGATACACTTATATACCACCAAAACTAACCTTATAAACAAAAGCGAAACGCAAATATGAAAAAAACAAATAAAAAACCCGCCAAACGGCGGGTTTTTTATTTTGTTACATTTGACTGTCAACGCTTGAAACGGTTTGGTCGATAACGCTCTTTGCAATCTCCAACGACGAAGCGTCGAAGACGCGGACCTCCGCCTTGCCGTTCCCTGCGGGATAATACAGCACGGGCGCGTCGTCCTTGATGGACAACTTGAATATCGTCCGTCCGCGATACTTAAAGAGAACTGCGTATCTACCGTCGTTCTGACTTGTACGGGGCTTACTCATAATGTAGCTACCGATATCGTAGTAAGCTCTTTTTCCCTCGTCGCTGAGCGCGCCGTAGGACTCTTCAAGCGACACGACCTCGTCGCTCGCGCCAAGCCAGGAAATATCGTCGACAGGCTCATCCTCATACGCCTGCTGCTGCGACTGCTGATTCTGCAAAAGCTGATTCAAAAGCTCCTGCTGCTGCGCCATCTGTGCGTGAAGCCGATTGATTTCGTTCTGCGCTTCGGCGGACATACCCGAAGGCGCGGCGTACGCGTTCGGATCGCTCTGTGCGGGCGGCAACGCCATTTGCTGTTGCATTGCGGGCAGAAGCGCCGAAATCGTAGAAGCTATCATGTTCTGCATATGCGAATCGTCGTACATAGGCGGTTGATAATTTTGCTGCATTGCGGCAAACATCATCTTCATTTCGTTATCGCGGCGCGCCTGTTCCTCGCGCATTTCCGCGCGCACCTGCTCCTCGCGGAGACGTTGTGCCTCTTCACGCGCGTACTCCTTCTCCTCTGCAACGCGCGCTTGCTCACGCTTCAATGCGAGCTCTGCCGCCTTGCGCTTTTTCGAGGTAATAAACATTGCCGCAAGCGATACAAGGAGTATTCCCAGAGTTACAAACGCAATGATCGTCCAAGGCGTTTCGCCCATTCCGAGGAACGGTTTGACCGCCAACAGAGGCAAAGGCGCGAACGCGTAGTTCACTGCGTAAGACTGCGCGGCAAGCTCTTTCGTTTCGTTCTTAGCGGCTTTCGCCTTGCTCAGATTGGAGTACGATTTAGCAAAGCAGACCACGAAAAGCACCGTGCAAACGCCGCTCATGATCACCTGCCACCAAGGAATGGAGAGCGTATCGTCGCTACCCGTGTTCCCCTCGTTGCCCTTGTTTTCGTTTCCACCGCCGGGCGTCAACGTTTCGGGATCGGCGCCGTTTCCGTCCTTGTCCTTGGAAATCGTATAATGATATTGCGTCACACCGAACAGGTAATGACCGCTAGCGGGGTCTAACGAAAGTTTCACATCGTAGCTTCCCGCCCAAAGTTTCGTTCCGTTTTCAATCGTGAGCGAGTCTCTGAGTAATTCGGTCACGTCCTCTCCGGTATCTTTGACTATTAACGAGAAGCCGGGACCCTGCCATTCGTTATCTTTGTACACGAATTGATTTTTGCCGTCCCAAACGACGCGGACCATAATGACGTCTCCCTGAGCGTCCGTGACGACGAAGGTAAAGGACTTGGAATCGTCAAGCTGATAGTTTTTCGTCCAAGCCGCGCTCGATTTCAAGCTGACGGTGAGCGTGTGCGGGCCCTCTTGCGACATATCGCTGTCACCCGTGTAAATGAGGTCGGAAAGCTCTGCCACGCCATAATCGGCGTCCATAAGTCCGACGAAGTAAACGACGCCGGGCACGTCGGCATTGATAGCGAATTTTTGCTCATTGCCCCAGGACACGGAGAGCTGTGCCCTTTCGATTTCCCAAGTCATTTGCTGACGAAGGCCCGTAACGCCGTCCCACTCCGAATTTACGGGATCTTTCAGCGTAATATAGGCGGTGTAAATGTTCGCATTGGTGCCCGTGGCGCTATCACCCGTAGCGTTGCTTACGTTCACAAGATCGGTATCCAAATTCTCGAAGTAGAATTTATACGCGTCGGGAAGGTTACTCAAATTGTATTCTATCCCGAGATAAGGGAGCTTTTCGAGCTGTGTAGGCACTTTTACCGTTGCTTTTTTGATGTTGAATTTCGTCAACACGACGTTCTCGCTGAGCCTGTAACCCGTATCGTCGAGAAGCAAAAGAACTTGGTATTCGCCGACCGTCATTACGTTGGTATCCCCATCGAGGTGATAGTTCACGTTTTTGACTTCCTGATTCAACTCGTTATAGAAAGTCGGCTTGGGCGTCTGTACTTTGTTGTTGAAGGTAAATTCCGTCGCGTCCCACGTTACGGTAAGAACTTCCTTCTGCGTAACGATTTTAAGCGTTACCGTAAGATCGGGCGCTTCGTAATCGCGGTAAAGCGGCTCGAAGTGCGCCACGACCGTGTATTCACCCGCCTTTGTAACTTCGGACGGGTCGATAGGATCACCATTGGCGCGCATATAGGTGTAGGTAACGTCGTCATCGGACAAAAGATAACCAAACTCATTGGCAATCGCCCCTTTGGTAATGGTAAGCGAAATCGGCTTGCCTTCGGGATCGATTTCCACCGTAGAATTGCCGAAAGCACCCTTGTCGATGAGCTTTTGGGTATCAAGCAAAATCTTTTTGGGCGTAATATCAAGCATTGCTTTTACGCCGTTCGTATTTATGGAGCCGTCGCTGATATACCTGATAATAACTTTGGTAGGCGTTCCGTCTTCCGTTACGTGCAATTTGCCGTCCCCGGATATCTGATTATTATCTTCGTCAATGTAAGACCTGTAATATTCAATCGTATATTGCGAAGGAGAAAGCACAACGGTCTGACTGACTTTAGCGTCATCGCGCGTTCCGGAGAAAGTTGCGGTTACCGTCAACGTGCTCTTATCGATCGCCTCGTTCGCATTAAATACCGTTCCGGGCGCAACGGTCACCTTCAAATCCGTAAGAGTATCCGCCGCAAGCCACACCGCGTGGAGATTCAAATCCCGCGTTACGCTGTTGTTGAAATCCCACTGCACTTCGATAGGATGCCCGTCGGCGTCCGTCGAATCGTAAAACCACCCCAAGAAGAGAAGCGGGTCTCTCGTAGGCGGAACATCGGGTGCGGAGGCGTGGAAACCGTATCTTACAGACTGATCACTAGGCTCCATGCCCTCTTCGTAAGTTCCCCCGTTGGGATCAAATTTAACGATATGTGATTCGAAATCAAACTGCACGGTGATTTGAAGCACCTCAGGGTCGGATACGTATTCAAACCATTTATTCTGCTTGCGGAACGAGTCGATTTTATACTCGTCGCCGTCGAGCATTTGGAAGATAGGCGCCTTGCCGTTGAGTATGCCCATATAGGGCTCTATCGCCTCTTCGAACAAATCTGCAATTTTACTGTAACTGTAATTGTCCCCGTATTTAAGATCGACTTGAATCTGCTTCTTCGTGGGGTCTGCAAATCCGTCCAAATGGAAGGTAAATTGCAGATACGTTACTTCATAGGTAATCTTGAAAGCGGCGCTTGTTCCGTAATTTCCGCCGTAATCGTCGGAGGGAATAAATATGATCGTCCTCGTCTCTTCGTTGCTGTTCGACCCCTCGGGGATCATCGAGCCGAACGCATCGTTCGAGTTGTCCCACGCAAGCGTTCCTTTAAGCGTCTTCATATTGAAAATGACGTCCCCAAGCGGCGACACGCTTGATAAGTCCGCACCGACGTATGCGGTCTTACCGTCAGGAAGTCGCGGGTTTCTGATGATGAGTTTTTTGGAATCGACGGGCTCCATCGTGACCTTTTTCGAGTCAACGGTAAACGTCTGCCCGAAGAATAACGGCTCGCTCTTGGAATGGAAGTTCACTACGACCCCGTAATTGCCGTTTTTGTTTACGTATTTGACCGTATAGGTCTGATTGGTGCCGTCCTCCGTAATCTTATTGCCCTTCCATTCCCACTGATAGGAAGCATTCACGTCCGTCTTCGTCATACCGTCTACGGTAAGATCTGCCGACAGCACGATTCCCGTTCCGTCGTATTCGCCCGAAAATCCCTTCGTAGCATCGTATGTGAGTTTTGAGCCTCCTAACGTTGCCGAAATATCCACGCTCGCAGTTTTTGCCCGCCATACGGCGTATAACTTGTTATCGCCGATGAGACTTGCGGGCATTGAGGTAAAGGGCGCTTCGTCCGTACCCATTTTATCCTGCGTCCAGTTTGCGTCCGTCGTCCAACCGATAAACTCGCGGGTAGCGGTATCCGCAGGGCGCTCTAAGCTATCCCCCGCTTTTTTGATAACGGGCTGCGTAACGCCGCTGAACGCGATTGCCTCGTCACCGCTTGTCTTGTGATTGTAGTACGATACTCTTACGACAAGCGGATTTCTTACGGGCGAATTATCGATCGTGTATTTGCACGCCGTCGTACCCGCGAAGCCCGTCATGTACTCTTCGTCGATAACTCCCTTGTTGACCCAAATCGTATTCCTTAAGAAGGTGCTGTTCGAAGCGTCATTGTATAAATCTTCCCGCGTTTTTCCCGCAGTTCCGTTATATTGATTCGCCGTTACGCCTCTCGCCACTGCAAGGTGTACCGGTTGATAACTTGCCCACACGCTAGAAACACTTTGAGCATACCAATTATAGTTACTCCCCGATACTACTTTGGTACCATATTCGTCTGATGACCCATACCAGACCGAACCAAAAAGATCGGTATTATAAGCAGAATTAGCGCCATATGTCCGCTCACCGCTTGTATAAATATTGTTAAACGTAAGTTTGGTACCTTTGGGGCCATAACCTGAAACGGTCGGTGAATCCAAGGTGATATTCGCAGTTCCGGAGTACGTTGCTTTCATATAAGAAACACAATTTTCCAATATGATTGTAGATGCCGAATCGCGGTTATGCTGTATTCCGACCAATCCACCAATATATATATCGTATTTAGATACCGCTACTACCCAATGAACAATCGCAAAACAATCATACATTTTAACGGTTGCACCCTGATTGACGTTACCGATAATACCGCCGCCACCGCCGTGGGTCGTAATTGAAAAAGTCAAAGTAATATCTACGGAACAGCGGTAAACGTAACCGGAGCCTCCCGACCTGAAACTTCCCATAAGACCACCGATTTCAGACGCCTTACTGTCGGTCGCAGTAGTGTAATAACTCTTCGTTCCACTAAGACTACCCTTAGCGTGGCAGTTGAGAACGCTTGCGCCCAAGTTGTCGCCAATAAGCGTACCGCTATAATTGTATTCCTTACCCGCAACAACACCCGTCATATTAACGTTATCCAAGCTGACGTCGGTAACTACCGCATCCGCCGTAACAACACAGAAAACGCCGTAATTACCCGTTACGCCGCCAAAATTGTGGGTTATATTTTTGAGTTTATGGTTTGTACCGTAAAATTTTGCTTTAAGCGTGGGAACGGGCTTAAAGTTGCCCTGTGTGCTCTCGAAATCGAGATCGGAGCCTAAAACGAATACTTTTGTAGCGTCCAAGGCGCTATTCGTAGTATTGGTATCCGTCGCAAACTTCGTCCATTGCGCGACGGTGTTGATTACAAAGGGATTCGCCGCCGTGCCGTGCGTAGCGGCGGTAGCCCCCGAAGATTTTACTTCCGTATTAGAGGTATCGGTGGAGCCAGAACCATTGTGGAAAGCCTCAATCAGACTCGCGTCCGTATAATAATAGGAGGAAC
>JAIDSX010000052.1 GCA_029060985.1 Clostridia bacterium
GTTCAAGCCCGCGTCGCTCAACGCCTGCGTCATCTCCTCGGCATTCGGCACCATCGTGCGGATTTTCAAAATTTTGAATACCTTGCCGTCTTTTCCGACGCGCTTTGAAACGTAAACGGGGTTATGCCAGTCCTCCACCCATTTTACAAACAAAAAAATAAGAAGAAGCCAGCTGATGAGCAAAATAACGATTCCCGAAGAAAAAATATCGAACGTTCTTTTAACGAACAAGTAGCAGCCGTAACGGAATCCCCTTTTGCGGTAAGAAACGTATGCGACCTCTTCCGAAGTTTCTTCTTTTTCCTCCGCTTGCGCGTTGACCTTGTTTACGACCTCTTCGGCTAAATTTATTTCGTCGGCAACATCTTGGGCGGAATCGTTCTCCGATTCGGAGACAGCGGATTCCGCGTCGATTTTATCTATAAACTCGTCTTCGACGGGCTGATTTTGAGTGATATTTTCCACGTTGATTCATGGTCTCCGAATGGAATTTCTTTCGTTTTCGTGCATTATGCGTAGAACGAAAATAATTATAACACACGAAAGTGAAAAAAGCAATCGATTTATAAATATTTGCAAATTCCCTTCTGCTTTTGCCGCGCTTGACAAGCTGCGCGCTCGGGAGTATAATCAAAGCATGACGAATCTTAACGAACTGGAAGAACTCTATCTCACCCGCCAAAGCTGCCGCGCTTTCGATCGCGATAAGCCCGTGGAACGCGAGCTTTTGGAGCGGGTCTGCCGTCTTGCGCTCCTGTCCCCTTCCGCCTGCAACGCGCAGCCCTGGAAGCTCTACCTCGTTACGGGGGATAAGGCGAAGGAAGCTGTGAAGGGCTTACAGGATATGGGCATGAACAAATTCGCATCCGACGCCCCCGCCCTCGTCGTCATCACCGAGAGCAAGAGTAACCTCACCGCCTCGGTAGGCGCAAGAATCAAGGACAACGATTTTACGCACAACGACATCGGCATTTTAACGGCGCACCTTGTGCTTGCCGCGGAGGCGGCGGGACTTCAAAGTTGTATCCTCGGCTGGCGGAACGAAAAGAAAATTTGCGAGACGCTCTCCCTTCCGAAGGGCACGCGCATTCCCGAAGTGGTCGCCCTCGGCTACGCCGCGCAAGGTTACGATATTCGACCGAAGAAACGCAAAAACGAAAAAGAAACTCTCGTTTTTATAGAGTAACAAAAAAGACCTTGACAAGTAAAACAGAAAGGCATATAATATAGCCGTTCGGAATCTAATACAAATAGGAGAAAAAATTATGTATTGTAGAAATTGCGGAAAACAAATCGAAGACGGCGCTTCGTTTTGTCCGAATTGCGGCTCCAAAGTAAACGGAGCGCCCACCCCTGCACCGCAGGAAGAAAAGGACGAATTTTTCAACGACGTCCCCGCGCCCGCACAACAACCCGCACAACAACCTGCACAGCAGCCTGCACAACGTCCTGTCGCGCAAAATTCTGCCCCCGGTAAAACGAATACGCTTGCAATCGTCGGGTTTATTCTTGCCTTTTTCGCTTCACTTCCCGGTCTCATCTGCTCGATCATCGGATTAAAGCAGTGCAAACAGACGGGCGAAGGCGGAAGAGGTCTTGCAATCGCAGGAATCGTAATCAGTGCGGTTTCCATGTTTATTTATTTTATCGTCTTTATCGTCGTATTTGCGACCGCAGGATCCATAATCGACAATCCCTACTACTATTATTAAATAAATCAAAACGCTCCCGTTTCAGCGGGAGCGTTTTTTTATTTGTCGCGTTTTTTCTTTCTGATCTCTTTGACCTTCGCTTCATATCCGTGATCGGACGGCTTATAATATACTCTGTCTTTCAAGGAATCGGGCAGATACTGCTGTTCCACCCACCCGCCGTAGCTGTGCGGATACTTGTATTTTCCGCTCTCCGCCTTCATCTCCTTCGTGCCGTAGGAGCTGTCGCGCAAATATGCGGGAACGTTGTCGTCGCGGTTTTTGACCGCGTCCTCGCGCGCCGCGTCCATCGCCATGACGACGGAATTGCTCTTCTCCGCCTCGCAAACGTAGATAATCGCCTCCGTAAGGGGCAGAAGCCCTTCGGGGTAACCCATGTTCTGAAACGCCGTTAAAGCGCTTGTAGCCACCATAAGCGCGTTCGGATCGCTCATCCCCACGTCCTCTGCGGAATGCGCTATGAGCCGCCTGAATACGAGAAGCGGATCGCACCCGCCCTCGATGAGACGCATGGCGTAATAGAGCGCGGCGTTGGGATCGCTCCCGCGGAGCGACTTGCAGAACGCGGACAGCAGATCGTAATATAAATCCTCGTTATAGGAGAGCGCCTTGCGCTGAATGGATTGCTCCGCATCGGAGAGCGTAATATGAATTTTTCCCTCGCCGTCGGGCGGAGTGGTGAGCGGTCAAGTATACACCACTCCCAGCCCACCAGACCGCGGGGGAGCTCGGCTGGCGGGGTAGG
>JAIDSX010000053.1 GCA_029060985.1 Clostridia bacterium
CGAGGCTCTCGGTCAATCTGCTTAAAATCCCCTCTTTGACGACGAGCCTGTCGATGACCACGCTCACGTTATGCTTGTTGTTTTTTTCGAGCTTGATATCCTCCTGCAAGTCGTAGACGATACCATCTATTTTTACGCGTGCGTAGCCGCTCTTGCGATAGCCTTGAAGCTCCTTTTGGAACTCGCCCTTTCTGCCTCTGACAACGGGCGCTTCAATCAAAAGCTTGCTCCCCTCCGGCATTGCCATGACGCGGTCTGCGATTTCGTCCACCGTTTGGCGGCGGATCTCCCTTCCGCAGTTGGGGCAGTGCGGCGTGCCGATCCTTGCGTACAGAAGGCGCAGATAGTCGTAAATTTCCGTGACCGTTCCCACCGTGGAACGGGGGTTGTGCGAGGTCGTCTTTTGGTCGATACTGATTGCGGGCGAAAGCCCCTCGATACTCTCCACGTTGGGCTTTTCCATCATGCCGAGGAATTGGCGCGCGTAGGAAGAGAGACTCTCCATATAGCGGCGCTGCCCCTCCGCAAAGATCGTGTCGAAGGCAAGCGTGCTCTTGCCCGAGCCCGACACGCCCGTAAATACCGTAAGCGTGTTCTTGGGAATCCGCACGGTCACGTCTTTCAGATTGTTTTCTTTTGCGCCTTTAATCAATAATTCGTCTTTCATACCGTTGTCCTTTCAATAGCGCGGGCGGGGCGGTTTGATGATAAACTCGACCGCCGAAGCGATACGCTCCCAATTCGAGCCCGCATATTTGATTTCCTTCGCGTGCGCAAGGTTGTGCTTGTCCACGAACATGATCGCCTTTACGCCGAGCTCCTGCGCCTTTTTACAGATTTCAAAGTTGTCTTCTATCAAAATATCGATTCCGTGTTCAACGCAGTACTCGCCCTTTTCCCAAACGTCCGCAACGACCTCGTCGTAAGGAATGTTGTTATCATCGAGCTGTCTGCGGCTGTCGTTTACAGAGTCGTCAAACCATTCGGAAATACGCGCGGTCAAAAAGATGATTTCATGCCCCGCCGCCTTCCATTTTTCAATGGTCTCTTTTGCACCCTTGCGGATGGGCGCGGTCAGAAACAGCTTGTCGCCGCCCGACTTCATAAACTTCGTAAATTCCTCGCGCGGCCAATCGTACAGCTCTTTCAGCGCGTGCGCGTCCGGATTGACAAGGTTATACTTTAAGCCCCTTTCTTGCAAGTAACGCTCTGTGACGGTTACCCTGTCCACTTGGGTGAGCGTGTCGTCAATGTCGATTGCAATCCTCATGTCTTATCCCCTGTACCTTCTTCGCAGTTCATTGATCGCTTCGCGTATCTCAATTGCCTTTTCGAAATCGAGCTGTGCGGAAGCGACCTTCATGAGCGCTTTGAGCTTTTCGATTTCGTCTGGAATGTCCTTCATTTTGATATCGCCCGTCTTTTTCGCCTTGCCCGTGATGGAGAGCGTGGACTTGACTTCCTTGACGATGGTCTTGGGCACGATACCGTGCTCCTTGTTGTACGCTTCCTGAATGCTCCGTCTGCGGTTGGTTTCGGAAATGGCGCGCTCCATACTGCCCGTCATCTCGTCGGCATACATAATGACCCGCCCCTCCGCGTTACGCGCGGCGCGCCCTATCGTCTGCACGAGCGAGGTTTCGCTCCGCAAAAACCCTTCCTTATCTGCGTCTAAGATTGCGACGAGGCGCACCTCGGGCAAATCGAGCCCTTCGCGCAGAAGGTTGATCCCGCACAATACGTCGAACTCGCCCGCGCGCAGTCCGTTGATAATGTCGATGCGCTCCAAGGTGTCCACGTCCGAGTGCATATAGCGCACCTTGATATGATTCTCTTTTAAGTAGTCGGTCAGGCTCTCCGCCATGCGCTTGGTGAGAGTCGTCACGAGCACCCTGCCCTTCTGTTCGATGACGGCGTGGATTTCGGAGAGTAAATCGTCGATCTGCCCCTTCGTCGGTTTTACCGTGACGGGCGGATCGAGTAGCCCCGTGGGACGGATGAGTTGCTCCACCACCTGCCCCGCCTGTTCAAGCTCGTAGGGCGCGGGCGTTGCCGAAACGCAGATGAGCTGGGGCACGCGCTCGTCGAACTCCTCGAAGGTCAGGGGGCGGTTGTCGTAGGCGGAGCGCATACGGAAGCCGTAGTCCACGAGATTCTTTTTTCTTGCAAGGTCGCCGTGGTACATAGCGCGTATCTGCGGTATCGTCATGTGGCTCTCGTCGATAAACACGAGAAAGTTTTTCGGGAAATAGTCGAGAAGGGTGAAGGACGGCTCGCCGGGGGAACGCCCGTCAAAGTAGCGGGAGTAGTTCTCCACGCCCGAGCAGTAGCCGATTTCGCGCAGCATTTCAAGATCGTGCTCGGTGCGCTGGGAGAGCCGCTGCGCCTCCAAGAGCTTGCCCTCCGCCTCGAACGCCTTGACTTCGCCCTGCAAGTCCTCTTCGATGACGGCGAGCGCGGAAGCAAGCCGCTCGCTCCCCACGGCGTAGTGGCTTGCGGGGAACACGACGGCGTGTTTGAGCTCGGACACGATCTTGCCCGTGACGACGTCCTCTTCGCGGATACTCTCGATCTCGTCGCCGAAGAACTCCACGCGAATCGCAAGCTCGGAGTTGGAAGCGGGGAAAATTTCCACGACGTCCCCGCGCACGCGGAAGGTGGAGCGCTTGAAGTCCATATCGTTGCGCGAATAGTGGATTTCTACAAGACGGCGCAACAGCTCGTCCCGCTCCATTTGCTGACCCGGCCGCATAGAAACGCCGAGGCGGAAGAACTCCTCGGGCGCGCCCAAGCCGTAGATACAGGACACGGACGACACCACGATCACGTCGTCGCGCTCGCCCAAGGAACAAGTTGCCGCATTGCGGAGCTTGTCGATCTCGTCGTTCATCGAGAGGTCTTTTTCGATATAGGTATCCGTTGAGGGGATGTAGCTTTCGGGCTGATAGTAGTCGTAGTAGGAAACGAAGTACTCTACGCGGTTTTCGGGGAAGAACTCGCGGAACTCGTTACACAGCTGCGCCGCAAGCGTTTTATTGTGCGCGATCACGAGCGCAGGACGTCCCGCGTTCTTAATGACGTTTGCCATGGTGAACGTTTTGCCGCTCCCCGTAACGCCGACGAGCACCTGCGTGCGGATTCCGTCCAAAACGCCCTCGGTCAGTTTTTGGATCGCCTCGGGCTGGTCCCCCGTGGGTTTGAAGGCTGATTTTAGCTTAAAATCAAAGTGTTCCATACAGATAAAAGATACAAACAAAAGTTTGTATCCATGATAGCATATTGCAAATAAATTGTCAAATGAATTGCACTATCCGAGCAGGCTTTTCACTAAAATACCTACGAGCGCGGAGAGCACGCCGCAGAGGAGCGTGACGGCGATTTTATAATATATTCTGCGCTTTCTCAGTGCGTCGCTGCGACGGTAAGACCTGCCCGCTTCCCGCATATGCACGACGAACACGGGCTCGCCTTTGCGGTCGCTCTCGATGAGCTCGAAATAGCCGTCAAGTTCCAAAGAGCGCAGGGCGGAAAAGAGCTTTTCCTCGTTGAAATTCATGCGGGGCGGCAGGAGCGCCAAAATCTCGTAGGGCGCGACGAGAAAGCGTTCCTTCCCCTCGGAGAGCTGAAAGACCGCAGACATGACCGCGTTTTCACGTTTTGAAAGCGATTCGTTAAACATTGCCGTACCCGATTACAAGAGAACGAAAAGCGCGACGATGCCGCCGCCCAAAAGCGCGCCGAGGAGCGCGCCGAAGAAACCGCACAGCGTTTCCCTGCGGTTGCGCCTTTGCTCCTCTCTTCTCTCCGCCGCCGCGCGCTCGAAGTAGAGCCTGCCCTCGGGCAGAATGCGCACGCAATACTCGCCCCCTTCCGCATAGCCGAGTTCGAGATAGCCCCTGTCCTGCAAAAAGCCGAGCATCCCCTTTACGCTCTCCCCGTCCTCGCCCGCGGAGAGCAGCTCCCCTTCTTCGACGATACAGAAAGCGGCTCTTGCGCACAGCGCGTTGAGTTTTTCGAGCAGTTGTCCCGTCCGTCTGTCGAGCATTTCCGTTTCCCTTTTTTCGTTTATTATTGCCTATGCAAATAAAAATAATCCTTCCCGTTGGGGAAGGATCATTGTTTGATTATAATTATTTATTGAAGTTGTCTTTCAGGGAAACGATTTCGGATAGAACGAGCTTTTTATTCTCGGTGCACTTTTTGTAATAGCCCGTGCGCATGAGCTGGAACGCCTCGCCCTCCTGCGCCGACGAAAGGTACGGCTCTGCCTTTGCCGCGAAGATGTGCTCGCTGTTTACGTTCATGCGCTCGGAGAAGTCCTGCCCCGCGTAGTCCGCGTCCTTCAATAAGTGGTCGTACTGACGAAGCTCCGCGTCCACCGCCGTCTCCGCGTTCACCCAGTGCAGAACGCCCTTTGCTTTGATACCGCTCGTATCGTTCCCGCTCTTGGATTCGGGGAAGTACGTGCACTTGACCTCGACAACGTTGCCGTCCTTGTCCTTGACGGCTTCGTCGGCGCGCACGATATAGGCGTTCTTCAAGCGGACAAATCCGCCGATTTTCAAGCGGAAATACTTCGGGGGCGGGTCGAGCGAGAAGTCGCCCTTTTCGATATACAGGGTCTTGCCGAACTTGACTTTGCGCGTGCCCGCATTCTCGTCAAGCTGGTTGATTTCGAAATCGATCTCTTCGCTCCCCTCGTAGTTGGTGATTGTGAGTTTTAAGGGGTCTACCACCGCCATAGCGCGGGGCGCGTGCGCGTTGAGGTATTCACGGACGACCGCCTCGAAATAGCTGATTTCGCATTCGGAATTCGCCTTTGCAACGCCCGCGCGTTCGCAGAAATCGCGTACCGCCGCCGCGGGGATACCGCGGTTGCGAAGCCCCGCAAGCGTGGGCATTCTGGGATCGTCCCAGCCGTGGACCGAGCCGTCCTCGACGAGCTTTTTCAAATAACGCTTACTCATGACCAGATTCGTCACGTTAAGGCGCGCAAATTCGATTTGGCGGGGCTTGGGCGCAAATCCTAAGTTGATACCCACCCAATCGTAAAGAGGTCTGTGGTCCTCAAATTCGAGCGTACAGAGCGAATGCGTCACGCCCTGCAACGCGTCGCAGATGGGGTGCGCGTAGTCGTACATGGGATAGATACACCACTTGTCCCCCGTGCGGTGGTGCGTGGCACGCAGGATTCTGTAAATGACGGGGTCGCGCATATTGAGGTTGGGCGAGCTCATGTCGATCTTTGCGCGCAGGCACTTTTCGCCGTCCGCGTATTTGCCCGCTCTCATTTCGCGGAAGAGCTTCAAGTTCTCCTCCACAGAGCGCGTGCGGTAGGGGCTCTCCGTGCCGGGCTCGGTGAGCGTTCCGCGGGTCGCCTTGATTTCCTCTGCGGATAAATCGCAGACGAACGCCTTGCCCTCTTGAATGAGCCGCTCCGCGTAGTTGTAAATGATTTCGAAAAAGTCGGAGGCGTACACCTCTTTGTCCCAGGAATAGCCGAGCCAATGAATGTCGTTCTTGATCGCCTCGACGAACTCCGTCTTTTCCTTAGCGGGGTTGGTGTCGTCGAAGAAGAGGTTGCACGAGCCGTTATATTTTAACGCCGTGCCGAAGTTTACGAACATACTCTTTGCGTGCCCGATATGAAGATAGCCGTTCGGCTCGGGCGGGAAGCGGGTTTTGACCGCTTTTATTTTTTGTTCCGCAAGATCGCTCTCTACGATTTGTTCGATAAAGTTTTTCGCTTCCGACATGGGGAATTTCCTCTCAATCCGTTTTCGGATATTATAGCACAGTCTACTAAAAAAAGAAACCTTTTGAAAAGACTTTTTATAATCACGGAATATGAAAAGAGTAAAATTATTTGCTCGGCGTTGCGGACTAACGCTTGACGAATCCATTCGAAAAGACTACAATATTTCAGAACTACTTTTTACGGAGATTATTATGGAAAAAAGAGCGGTCACTATGGATAAGCTCGTAGCCCTTTGCAAGGCGCGTGGCATTATCTTCCCCGGAAGCGAAATTTACGGCGGCATGGGCAATACGTGGGACTACGGTCCCGTGGGCGTGGAAATCAAGAATAACTTGAAGCGCGCCTGGTGGAAACGCTTCGTGCAGGAGAGCGACAACTCCTACGGCGTTGACGCGGCAATCCTTATGAACTCCCGCGTGTGGGACGCGAGCGGACACACGACGTCCTTCTCCGATCCTAAAATGGACTGCAAGGAATGCAAGAGCCGTCACCGCGCCGATACGCTTATCGAGGGACACTCCAAGGGCAAGGTCAACCCCGATACCATGACCAACGAGGAAATGGAGGCGTATATCGAGGAGCACAAGGTCGCCTGCCCTATCTGCGGAAAGCACAACTGGACGAATATCCGCACCTTCAATTTGATGTTCGAGACCTCGCGCGGCGTCACCGACGAGAGCCAGAACAAAATTTATCTCCGCCCCGAAACGGCGCAGGGCGAGTTCGTAAACTTCTTAAACGTACAGCGCACGACCCGCGCGAAAGTCCCCTTCGGAATTGCGCAAATCGGCAAGGCGTTCCGCAACGAGATCACCCCCGGCAACTTTATCTTCCGCACGATCGAGTTCGAGCAGATGGAGCACCAGTGGTTCTGCAAGCAGGGCACGGACGAGGAGTTCTATAAAGAGTTCAAAGAGAAAGCGTGGCAGTTCCTTCTCGACCTCGGCTTCAAAAAGGAGCACCTGCGCTTTAAGGATCACGACAAGCTCGCGCACTACGCGAAAGAGGCGTGCGACATTCAGTACGATTTCCCCATGGGCTGGTCGGAGCTCAACGGCATTCACAACCGCACCGACTACGACCTCTCCCGTCACCAGGAGTTCTCGGGCAAGACGCTCACCTATATCGACCCCATGAACGGCGAACGCTATATCCCGTACGTCATCGAGTACTCGATCGGCGCGGACAGACTCATGCTTGCGACCCTCTCGGAAGCGTACGACGAGGAAACGTTAGAGGGCGGGGACGTGAGAAACGTGCTCCGCTTCCACCCCGCGATCGCGGCGTACAAGGCGGCGGTGCTGCCCCTGCAAAAGAATCTTTCGGAGAAGGCGAAAGAGGTTTTACAAAAGCTCAAAAAGCGCTTCCCCGTTATCTACGACGAGGCGGGCTCGATCGGCAAACGCTACCGCAGACAGGACGAGATCGGAACGCCCTTCTGCCTGACGATCGACTTCGATACCCTCGAAGACGGCACGGTCACCCTGCGCGATCGCGACAGCATGGAGCAAATCCGTTTGACCCCCGAAGAGGCGATCAAATTTATCGAAGAAAAAATCGCGTTTTAAGTAAAATAAAAAGCCCGCCGTTATGGTGTATTTCATATGGATAAACAGCAAGGATAGACAATCCTTGCTGTTCTTTTTCCGTTTTGAAATAATGCCTGTACGACGAAACGAGATTGAACTCAAGTCTGCACTGTGTTATACTTTCAGCTTAGAGATTGAGTTTTTCTTTCTGTGGTCTTTTTATTTGTAGCAACAGTTCTTGATGTGTTTTTAGTGGTATTCCCAGAGATTTAAAATCCGCAACTTTCAGCCATGTCTACCCAGTTTTCACCGTCTATAAGTAAGAGGCGCTTTATAGAGTAACTTTTTAAAAACTCGTTGGCTTTTTTACTGTATTTTGCAGTGGTTACATAAATGCCTTTATATACCTCTGCTTTTACTGCCAAAACACCTGCAAAACCGCGTATTTCCTTTATCGGTTCACATTTGTCGTGGTTTTTGCGGTGTTTAACCTGCACAATTATTTTGTCATCCTTCAAAAACTCATCGGGCAGTGTAATAATTCCGTCAACGCCGTCATCGTCGTCAGTGCCGCCCGTAATGATACTTGTAACTTTGGTAAATCCATTCTTTTTAAAATAAGCAGTAAGCATTTCGATTGTTTTAGTTTCAAATTCCTCGTCGCTCATTGTCGCAATTTCTTGTTTTATCATTTCGCGATGGTTAACGAACTTAAATCCAAATTTTCCGTCATCACAGGGTATAACGCCATCTGCGACAAGGCTTTTAAGCATGTTTCCTATATCACCTCTTATTGCGTTCCTTTTGTCGTTGCTAACATTCATCTGTGGGTATTTTTTAGTATATTCAGCGTAAGCTATGTCCAAAAGGTTATCCTTTTCGTAAATTGTGTTTGCAGTTAAAGAACGTAATATATTTTCAATTTCTATTTTTCTGTTTGCTGCATCGAGTTCCACTCCTATCGAATACTGCAAAAACCCGGTGTCTGATTCAGTGATAATTCCAGTACGTATATATTGTTGTAACAACATTCCTAAAAGACACTTAACTTTATTTAGTTCTCCGCCTGGAAGTTCTTCCCCTGTTAAAGGTACGCCTAGATGCTCAACACAGTTGCGAATAAAATCTTTTCTTGCAATAGGTTGATTGCAATTTTCAATTATTTCAAGTATAGTATTTTGTGCCTTGGTTGCCGTGATTTTCATTAGCAATTCTCCTAAATGATCTATTCTTTAATTATATCATAAAAATTGTACCAATGGAAGTAAAAAACCGAAATATATTATGAATTTCAATTTATCGTTCAAAAAATATAATGTATGGCCCACTGTACTTCGCTTACGAAGTTAGTGGGCCATTGCTATTCCACAAGGAAATTCTCTATGAAAGAAACCTCTTCGGCGGGCTTTTTTATTTATGTTAAGATTCGGAAGGCATTGCGTATAAGTCGAACTCACCGTCGAGATCGAAATTCTCTCCGTCCTCGAACGCGGCGAGCTTACTCACCGAGACCTCGTATGCGGTCATGGTGACGACGTCCGTTTCCGAAAGCCGCTTCTGATATTCGCGGCTTTGAATCCTGCCCGAGAGCGCCACTCTGTCGCCGACTTTCAGATTCTGCACGAAGCGCGCGTTTCTGCCCCAGGCGATACACGGGATATAGTCCGATTTGTTATAGGCGCGGTTGACGGCTAAGAGCACGTCTGCGATTTCGCGGTTAAAGGGGGTCGTGCGGTAGACGGGCGGTTTGCAGATATATCCCGAAAGAACGATGCTGTTCGGATTGTTGCCCGCGTTCGGCTCTACGAGCTCGCGCACGAACACCGTGAGCATCAAGCGCGATTTTCCGTTTTCGAGTTTGTTGTAGCTGCGGAACTGACCGAGTGCGGAAATGGTGCTCCCCATTTTCAGATCGCTGCTCTTGATGAGCCGCTCCGATACGGTCACGGGCAGGATATCCGCCTGCCCCGAAAGGCGCATGACTTGCACGAAAAATTCGTAGAATCCTTCTCCGTACACCTCGTGCGAAAACTTGGCTTCCGACACGATTTCTCCCATCACGTAGACTCTGTTGTTCTTCTCCGCAAAGTAATCCATAAATACCTCCAAAGGTTTTTCTTTCTGCTTATTTTACGTTTTACAACGTAGCTTTCGGAATTTGTTTGCCCGTACTGTCGATATTGTAATTATCTTTATAGATGAGCTCCCCGATCGGCACAAACTCGAAGCCCTTTGCGCGCAGCCTGTCGATGACGATGGGAAGCGCTTCCGCCGTGTGAAGTCCGTTGTTGTGACAGAGAATGATAGACCCGCTCTTGGTGCGCGATACGATCCTCTCGGCGATATCGGATGCGGATAAATCCTTCCAATCGAGGGAATCCACGTCCCACTGAATGGAGTACAGTCCAACGGCGCTTGCGGTTTCGATGAGGAGATCGTCGTAGTCGCCGTAGGGCGGACGGAAAAGCGTTACTTTTTTACCCGTCACCTTCTCGATCGCCGCGCACGAAGTTTCGAATTCGTTCCTGATTTCGCTCTCGCTGAGCTTGCTCATGTAGGAGTGGGTCGCGCTGTGCGTTCCCACTTCGTGCCCCGCCTCGCTGACTTTTTTCAAGTATTCGGGGTACTTCTCCGCCCAAAACTGCACCGTAAAGAAGGTCGCCCTTACGTTCTTTTCTTGAAGGTGCTTTAAGATCTCGTCGGTGGAGTCCACGCCCCAGGCGCAGTCGAAGGAAATGGCTATTTTATTATCGTCCCGCCCGACCGAATAGATGGGAAGAGAACGCTTGCCCGACCAGTACGCTTCCGCCGCACCCGTGGCGTTCGCGGTCAATATCCCCGCTACCAAGAGAAACACGAACGCTACCGCAATTAGTGCAGATTTAAGTCGAAACGTAATAAACTTCATCGCAACACCCTTATAATATCATTTTTTTGTCGGAAAAATGTGACGGGTTTTGTCGATTTCTAAGAAGAACCGTCGAAAACTTTTTCCCCGAAAAAACCGACTTTCCGTCACTTTCTCCGCTTTTAATGTATGGAGCGTTTTTCCCGAATATGCTTGTTTCAAAACGAAACGTCCCCGCACGCATAGCGTGCGGGGACTTGCTTTTTATATGTGATTTACTTTATCCCATAGGGATTCTTTTTTTCAACGCTTGTTGCGGTCACCAAATAAACTGCCGCCGCGCCCGCTTTTTTGAGGACGGCTGCAAAGGCGCTTGCGGTCGCGCCCGTCGTAAGCGTATCGTCCACGATTAAGATTCGCCTTCCCTTGACCGCCTTTTTATCGGTAACCTTGAACGCTTCCTTCATGTTCTCTTCCCGCTTCTCCCGCGTAAGCTCCCGCTGGTCGGCGGTTTCGTCCTTTTCCGCAACGCTCAAAAGCTCCTTACCCGTGCTTCTATGCAGTCCTTCGGCAATCAAAAGCGTTTGGTTGTAGCCGCGCTTTTTCAAGGCGTTCTTCGTCATGGGAACATAGGTGATCGCGTCCGCGTCCCCGAACTCTTTGAGTACGAGCGGCGTAAGCTCTTCCACGAACAGGCGGAACAAGTACTTCTCTCCCGTCTTGAAGTGCCGCACGAGCTTTGCGGCGTCCCCTTCGTGCAGCCACAGCGAACGCGCCTTTTGGGTTTCGAGCGGCTTTTGCTTGCAATCGAGACACACGCCGTCCTCTCTTACCCGCCGCCCGCAGAACGGACAAATTTTTTGATTGTTATAGGGCAATTCCGCTTTGCAGTCGCCGCAGAGCCGCCTGCCGTCGAACACTTCCTTCCCGCAGTTGTCGCAGGTATAGTTATGCGTATCGTCGTAGCGGGAAATTTTCTCTTGTATGAGCTTCAAAAGATTCATCGTTTATTTCTTAGAAAAACGGCGGACATATGTCCGCCGTTTAGTTTATCCATTAGAAATCGTCGTCGTCCTTGTCGTCGTCATCGTCCTCATCGTCGCCCGCAAGGGTGTAGATTTCGTCGCCCGTGACGTATTCGAGGTCCTCTTCCTCTACGTTCTCGAACTCTTCTTCCTCTTCGATCTCGTCGATTTCGTCTGCAAACTCCTCTTCCAAGGATTCGTCTATCTCTCCGATATCCGCGTCTGCGTCGTCCGTATCGTCGAGGTAATTTCTCCACTCGTCGTCCTCTTCGGGATCGGGCTCTTCCTCTTCGATCTCCGCTTTCTTGCGGCACTCCTCGCACATTTTATCGCCTACGCGCATCATGTTCTCGCCGCAGATGGGGCAGAGCTCGGTGGCGAGCTCGTTCTCTTCCTCTTCTTCAAGTTCGTCCGCTTCCGTTTTCAGTCCCTTCATTTCTTTCAGACAGACGTCGCAGTATGCCTGCTTTTCGCCGTCGATATAATTCAGTTCGCACCGCGGACATTTTATATAACGTACCATATAATTTCCCCTCCGACGAACGGGTCGCCCCGTTCGTAAATAAAGCTAATAAATTATATTAGTTATTATTTTTTTTGTAAACTGTTTTTAGTCAGTTTTTTCAAATTTTTTGTTCTTTTTTGTAAAGTAAAACCGCCCTCGAAGGGCGGTTTCAAATTTTTACTTGTTATTCTTCGTCTTTGCCGTCTGTCTCGTTCGACTCTTCGCCTGTTCCGTAGACGTCCAGATCCTTGTCGTCCGTCGTGTCGACGCGCATACGTTCGGGCTTGCCCTGCTCCGCCTTCTGCTTCTTTTTCTTCATGATCAAGAGCCATGCAATCAAGCCTGCGCAGGCAACTGCCAGAACGGGAACAACGATTGCAAGTGCAAGTTCCCAATCCTCTAACCCTTCGTCTTCCTCTTCGGCCAACGTGTAGTTTTTAAGGTATCCTTTCCAATACTCGTCGATCGCCTCTTGGTCCTCTTCAATAACCGTTCCGAGCGAGGTGATAAAGTAGGAGCGCGTACGGTAAGATTTGTCGCCGTCGCGGAATTGATTCGTCGAATCGAGGGGATTGTCGATATCCTTGTTTTCGGTAAATTTCTTGAACGCCTCCTTCTCGTCCTCGGTGTAGAGGTAGGTGTCCTTCTTTCCTAAATCTTCGGCGTCTTTAATGTTTGAATAGAACAAATCCGTCTTGCCCGTTTTGAAATAATAGGTGAGCGCGTTCGAAAGGCTTCCCTTTTCGTCGGCGGTCAATTTCGCAAAGTAGCCCTTCTTGCTGTCGGTAGCATTGAGCTCGTTCCACTTGCCGTTGACTTCTTCCTCAAATTCCGCATTGTTGAGATATTTGCCCTCGGCGTTCGTCAAGGACACCGCGCCGATATAATCGTAAGAGCTCGAGCCTACCGACTCCGCGTCGGCAAAGAGCACCGTGTCCTCGATGATCTCGAAGGGATACCAGCTGCTCTTGTGCTGCAAGTCAAGAAGCTTCAACGCCTTGTAGGGCGCGTTGTCTCTGTTATCGAAGCCGAGCGTTTCGTAATCTTCGGCATCTCCGTTATAGACCGCGCGCTCAATGCTCATGCCGCTTCCGTTCGTGCGGGTAAACCATACGTAGCCGTAGGAATCCTTTTCGCTGAGACTGACGAGCGTCGCGCCGTTTGCGTCGTACCAAATTTCCTGCTTCTCTACGCTCGCGTCCGCCGTCTTAACGTCCGCGCGGATCATGTTGTCCCCGTCCACGTAGATATAGTGGTGCTTGTAACCGTCCTTCTCGTCGATATAGAAGAGCGCGCTCGTCGAGGCGTGGCTCGTCTCGGTGGGCTTCGCTACGATGTCGAGCGCCGCGTTGCCCGTAATGGAGTTCCAGTCCTCTTTCTGAATATCGCTTTCGGCGAGGTAGTAAAGGGACGCGCCGCCGCCCTGCGATCCGTTCGTCGTAACGTCGTCGCGGGTGAAGTAAACGCCCTTGTTCGTGTAAGATTGCAGGGTGTAGGTATAGCCTGCGGGAGAAAGCGGCTCGACGCCGTCTTTATAGTCGTGCGTGAACTGCGTCAATTCGTTCTTGTCTTCGGAGAGCTTGCCCACACCGTCAAGGACGATCGTACCGAGATTCACGTAGGGCGCTACGCCGTCGTGCTCGTCAAGATATTCCTGATTCCAGGTATATTCGTAGGGCGCTTCGGTAACGTCCGCGCATGCACGGTAAACTTGATTGTATGCAATGGAGTAGGGCGCGTCGCTGTCGATCATGCCTCTGACGGGCATCGTGTAGTAAACGTAGGGGTCGGTCTTGTCCAAGCTGTTGAACACATACGCGGAAGCTCCTTCCGCAATCGTCGTGCAAGTCTTGGTTTCGGTGTTATAGGACTGGATCCCCGCCGTGCCGTCGTTGTCGTCCGGCTTCTTGCCGTTGTAGAGAAGATAGACGGTCTTGTCGCCCTCCTTCTGTACGAAGCGGAACGCGGTCGCATTGTCGGAAAGGCGGAAGTAATCCTGCACGTCGCTTCCGTTGAGGCTCGCACTCTTGAAGTCGAGCCAGTCGCTCTCGATTTCGCCCGACATACTCTTGACGTTGTTGGGCGTTGCATAGTAGACGCGGTCGTTATAAATAAAGAAGCCCGCCGTGTAGTCCGCAGAAACGATCAGCGAGGGAACGACGATCTGCGCGTCGTTCTTCCCCTTTTTCAAGTCGTCCACCGAAATACGCATGAGCGCGCCCTTCACGGGAGTTCCGAAAGAGTTGTCGTCCTCATGGGTCGTTGCGCCGTTGATAAAGTAAACGTATTTTCCGTATTCCACCGCAAAGCCGCCGTTGCTGATTGCATCCGCCGTGGATTTGAAATCGTCGCCCGCAAGCGGGGTGAACGTATCGCCGCACGCCGCAAACGATATACTGCCCGCCGCAAGCACCGCCGCGGTCGCACAGACTAAAATGTTTTTGTACAGTTTACGCATATAGCATCCTCATTATCAAATTAGAGTTCTAATGATACAGATTTCATTATATACTAAACTAAGGCTTTTTGCAATCAAAAACAACGAGCCGAGGACTATTTCTTTGAAAAATTTTTATTTTGGGAGAACGTTGTGGATAAATTCGGAATTTTCGAACTTTTAGATACGTTGGCGCAAATCGCTTCGGACGCACAGCCCGAGGAAAATAAAAAGGACGAAACGCCCTCGCCCCGCGTTTCGCCCGACGATAAATCATTCTTGCCGCCCGACTTTAACGGAACGCCTACGGAAGAGCAGAAGACGAGCCGCAGCGCCATCAACTCTCTCTACGAACGGCACGAGAGCATCTCCAAGCGAATCGACAAGAAAAAGTAAGATTCGTCATTCATAGCTTTGCCCGCGCTTAAAAGCGCGGGCAATTTTTTACCATTCGTTGGGGAAGGGCGGATTTTCTTTTAACCACCAATCCTCGTAATACTTCACGTACTGTGAACAGTTCTCGCTGATATCGTCCGTTAAGGGTAGCTCGCTCTGTTCCCAAAACCGCGTGACAAATTTTTCACAATCGTCTATGGAAATCGTTTTCAGAAACTTCGCGCCCAGCTCTAAAATATCATCGGGGCGGCGTTCGCATTTTTGCACCGTCTCTTCCAAACGGCGGTTGCACGGAAACAGTACGCGGTTTTCGGCTAAGATAAGGCGGTACACGCTGTACACGATCTCCTGCGCCAGGTGCGCACGCATATAGGCGTTGTCCTCTTGTCAAGCCGTTCCGCTTCGGGATAGGCGGCGATTTTATCCACGATCGGTTGAATTTCGTCGTCCGTCGTGTAGATCACCCGCGCCTTTACAAACGCGTTCCGCGTGGGCTCGCTTGCGTACTGCGCGGCGCGCTCCAAAATGCGCTTCGTCTTATACTTGATATCAAAGTATCCGCCCTCGTAGGTGCAGTGTCCCGTAATAACCTCGGCAAGGCGATTCTCTTTTTCAAGCTCGCGGAACTTCTCTTCCGTGACGACGATAATTGCGTCCACGTCGGAATCGGGGCGGGCGTTGCCCTTTACGACCGACCCGTCGAGTACGATCGCAATTAACCCTTTCATGCCGCAAAAATATTCCTTTAACTTTTCGATACTCTCTTCGTGATGACGGTACATTGTAATCTTCCTCCGCAATGGAATTATAGCATATCTCGATTTTATTTACAACAGAAAAAGTCCACCCGTTTGGGTGGGCTTTTCGTGTGAAAGGCGGCAACTACCTACTCTCCCGCGGTAGCAGTACCATCGGCTGGCTTAACAAAAAGTGTAAAGCCGCATTTGCCTATTCGCTTTTCCCTACTCTCTCTTTGCGGCTTGCCCCATAAGTTAAGCCTTACGCCGATGGGAATTACTCCACGAAAATCAGTTTGCTCAAACACAAAAAAACGAACACCTTTTGGTGTCCGTTTTTTTGTGTGAAAGGCGGCAACTACCTACTCTCCCGCGAGCGCAGTACCATCGGCGTAAGAGAGCTTAACTTCTGTGTTCGGTAT
>JAIDSX010000054.1 GCA_029060985.1 Clostridia bacterium
ATTTTCATACTTTCATCCTTCCAGTATTCTCAGCTTATGCAGGTCAACTAAATCTCCTACTTAAAGCTAAAAAATATTTCTATAGATACTAACTTAAATAAAAGACGAAATAAACGCTGCATTTTTACGCAAAAAATAAAAAAATCTGTAAAAATTTTACAGATTCTTTTAAACTTAAAATATGTTAAACCCATTACATAAACAATGTTTCAAACACACTAAAAATGTTTTCATTATCCGATAAAATCTCAAAACTATAGGTATACCCCTTATAATTTGCCAATGCCAACATTCGGTAGGCCCCTTCTTCGTCCGCTTCTACAATCAAATATTGTACTTTTGTTCCGTTAATCTCTGTGATTAAACTACCACTCTGAAAATTGGAACTCAAAATATCAACTTCTACATCGGCGGAGTAGAAATTTAGTCCCACAAAGCTCGTATTGCCATCATCATAATAATCCACATAACCGCCCTTTACCACCCCTTCTTTTGTCGCATGCAGACCGTATTTCTCGACTTCATATATGGAAAAATCCGAAACTTCTATATCAACAGACTGCAACTTTTGATAAAACTCTTCTTCTGATACATATCGCGTCTGCAAATCGGACAAATTAGAACGAAAAATAGCTTCTCTATTTAGCGTCAGCGGCAAGACGATTGCCAATATCGCGATACACAATAATGCGAATATCAATGAAAGCAGCAGAGACCTGCTAGGAACACGTTTTACTCTTCCCGTCATACTTCCATTTTTCAACACTGTCTCTTTTACAAGAAGGGCCTCTTCTTGCTCCGTTTCCTGCATCTCTATTCTCGGCTGAACTCTTTCAAAGCGCGAAGAAAATTCTTCCATTTGTATTCTATCAGCTTCTTCTTTTAATTTGTCTTCAAATTTCTTTTCGTCCATTTGCTTCCTCATGAAAGTTTTACAGTAACAAATCTGTCAACATCACTTTTTCCGTCCAAGCACAAATAGATGATTCCATAATCATCTAATCCACTCGCAACTTTTAAGTAACATCTTTGTGCAATAACATCGCCATTCACACCATAATAAGTATCTATTTTGTAACCGCACGCAATAACCACATGCGCCTCGGTACTTTTAACGCTCTTAACAACATCCAAATTATTTGAGGTATTCAAATTTGTTAAAAATGCGTATGATAAAAGGAATACGGCTACCGGAACATCGGAGGTCACTGATGATTTCACCTTTTCAAAATTCGAATTTCCAATATCTTCACTGATATAACTCGAACTATGCGCTTCCGCATACGATTTCATACCCTTTTGGAAGCCACTGAAAGTCGTACCGCCTTTATTACTATCCGTTCCCATCAAACTATACAATTCACTCATAACAGCCGAAACTTCTGCCCCGAACAGTTTATATTTAATGAGAGTGCCAACTTTATTATAAGTCTTGTAATTCGGTATCAGATTTTCATTAAATCTGTCATAATATCCGATTAAAACGGCACCAGCTATATTCGCACACGCAGTATTGCCAAGCGACGCCGTATAATTCGGCAGATCGCCTTTTATACTGTATTCGGAAGTTTCTTTACGCGCATAACTTAATGTTTCACTTGTGCTTATAAATTCCCCCGCGCCACAAAAGTTTGTTTCGGCAGCAAGTACCTTCTCAGTTTTCATTCCAAGAAACATATTAGCAACTAATACCGTTCCCATCACTAATGCAACAATAGTTTTTTTTCTCATAGTAACACCTCATGATTTTTTACTATAAGACGAAACATCTGCTACATTTTTATGCAATTTTAGCAACTATTTTTATTACTTTTTATTTTCTCCAAAGATCGATAGTAATTTGATGTTACGCTACTTAACGGTATCTTAAATATTTTAGCAATATCATTGAATGTCATATCCTCTACAAGTCGAAAAACTACTATTTTTTGTTCTGTCTCATTTAAACAAGCGATATCATATAAAAATTCATCTTTATCCATCAATTCTTCAAATGGATTATGTATTTCTTTTCCCACACTAATTGATGCTTGACTTTCACTTCTCAATTTGTCTTTTGCACAATTAACCGTTATAGTATATAACCAACCCTTCACATTTTTAATTTTTTTTAGTTTTTTTGCATTTAACCAAACTTTTAATAAAATATCGTCTGTAACTTCGTCCGCAAGATAAGGCGACTTTGTAATTGTAAATGCAGAAATATAAATCAATCGTCCGTATATTTTATAAAATTGTTCAAGAGCATTTGAATCACCTAAACTAATTTTTCGAATCAAGTGATTAAATTCTTTTATTTCTTCTTTCGACAATTTTATATTTCTCCATTGTAAAACAAATTTGCAAATTTATTATATCATGGTATTATAAAAATTTCAAGAAATTTTTATAAATAACGATATTAACAAACATTTTTTGATGTTATTGAAAAAATCTAAGCGATTATCGCTTAGATTTTTGGATTGCTTCTATTAAATACAAAGTCCAATACCACCATTTTTTCTTATTTTACTCAAGAACTGCTATTGCAATTTGCTCCTCCGCAAGGGCCGTCACCACCGCCTTCTCCTTAGCCTGGTGTATTGTTTAATCTAGATGTTCACTCGTTACCATTAGCCCCATCAAATTTTAATATATTTTCTTCCTTTATTTTATCTGCATTCACACACGAAGCACCGATTTTACCATCACCATCGCCGCCTATAAAGTTTAAGACTTGTTTCCTTTACACTGTGAATCGCTATTTGTCTAGCCTCAATAGAGATTGACTATCGCTCCTTTTTCCAATTTTTCCATTCGTACCGCTTCCGGCATAGGATTTATCGTTGTACAGCGTTCCACGATCGCTGTTACTGATTCCATCGTCCCCCCCCCACCTTGCCTTTATCGCCTGTGGAATTATTTGAATTAGCAAAAGAAACTGATAAACATCTTGTTTATAAATATCAGCTCGCCTGCGTCGAGTTTGCCATCAAGTTTTCTTAGAATATCGCATTAACGCTCTGCGGTGAAAGTTGTAAACCTCATCGCGCACGCTTTGCGGATAAATAATTCTTGCGTCTGCACCGAATCTTTCAAAATACTGCACTACCTGCGAATGCGAACAATTAAAATAAAAATAATTGTTTTCCACCCGATCGGGAACGGGACGGTGAACATAAATTTTCTTAAACTTATCGATCCCTTTTGCCGTAAGCTCTACGAGCACCTCTTCGTCATTATTACCGTAGTTGAACTGCGGGCCATAGGTTTTCATCTTCTCAAATATTTTGATATGATTTTCGGTAAATTCGGCGTCGGACGCAAGCTGCGTTACACTTACGATCCGAGAAAGCCGTATCGTATAACAGTTCTTCGTGGCGGCAAGAACGTAGCAATGCAGCTCCTCCTTCGAATTTGCAATATCATACGGAGCGCATTCCGTTTTTTGATTGAACCCCCACCGCGTCGTAATGAAAACGCGTTTTTTCTCCTTGATTGCCTTCGTGATCGCGTCGTACTGCTGTTTGAAGATAATCAGTTCCCGCTTATCCTGCGGAAGCGCGGCGTAAGAGGCGAACATACTTCTGAAATATTCCGAAAGCGTTCTGCCCATCAGACAGTAGCTTTCAATATATTCGATTACGGGCTCGGATTCCTTCGTGGGCTTCAACGAAACCAGCTTATCAAATTTTTCCCCGTTAGGAGCGGCACTCCGCTCGTTCAGCTTTTCGCATAAATCAAAACACAAATCATTCAGGTTTTTTTCTTTCACGGAAACCGTGGAGTAGATTTTGCTTTTCAGAAAAGCCACAAGCTCCGTTTGCCGTTGCGTAAAGCTATTGTAATAATTGATGATAAGATTTGTCAACAGAGCGTTCTTATTGACCGTGCGCCCGTCCTTTTTAAAAAACTCAAACCCTTCCGCATCCTTTTCTAAAATATTTGCGATTCGCTCCGTTACGTAAATTTTTAATTTTTCCATAATTTATTTTCCTCTTCTTCCATATTCTACCACAAAAAGGGGGCAAATGCAATTGCAAAATACTTGTAATTTCATTTATTTTTTCACAAAAACCCCGCAATTTTTTGAAAATTACCTTGCTTTTAGGGGGCAAAAAATAAAGAAAAATTGCGTATTTACATTTACTTTTTCCCGCACTACAATGGAAACATAAAAGTTCAGGAGAAAAAAATCATGAAAATGTGCAACAGCGAGGCTATGAAAGCTATCAAGGAGCTTGAAGAGAAGAAAAAGAACCTTATCTTTACGGAGGACAACCGCAGTAAGATTTCCTATAAGGAAGGCGAGGAAAAAGTACTCACCAAATACAACTACGACAAAACGCGCAAATCCATTGCGGAAATCGACGAAAAAATCCGTAAGATTAAGCACGCGCTTGCTAAAAGCAACTGTACCGTCGTAGTCGACGATTTCGGTATTACGATCGGCGAGGCGCTCGTGTATCTTGCTCAGCTTAATGCGGAATACCGTCAGCTTGACGATTTAAGCGGCTATCCCAAGCTTGCAAGACGCATTACCGCAAACGGCGTTCTCGAATACACGGAGTGCCTCTACGACCCCGAAAAAACAACGCAAGATTTAGAGGTTCTGCACTCTAAAATCTGCAAATTGCAGGTTGCAATCGACAGAGCGAACCTCACCAATTACATAGAGGTGTAAAAACTTTCCCGCACGGAGATTTTTGGCATTAGTCTATTTCCCCTGAGGTCAGACTCTCAGAGTGTTAAAGTTGCAGTTTATTGCAACGGTTAGAGTTTTCGGTTGTTTTCTTATAAATTAACGTTTAACGTTACTAAACAGTAGCTGAAAAGCTTAACAGGCTAACTCGCGTGCGAAAACTTTACTTTACGGTAGTTGTCGGGAAATTGGATCCCGGGGATTACTAAGTTATAACGTTGGGAAATTGGATCCCAAGGTTCACTGACAAAGTAGGTACGGAGAAGTATCGGGTTATATCCGTACAATTTTTTATTGATCAGGGAGGTACTCACATGATTATTCAAGGGAAGTACAATACTGCAAAGATTTTTACGGAAGTTATAGAGAGCGGCGCAATTGAGCAAATCAAGGCGGCGTGCAACTTTCCCGCGTTCAAGGGCTTAAAAATTCGCGTTATGCCCGACGTGCACGCAGGCGCGGGCTGCACGATCGGCACGACTATGACAATTAAAAACAAAATCATGCCCAATATGGTCGGCGTGGATATCGGCTGCGGTATGGAGCTCGTACAACTTACGCAAAAGGAGTTGGACTTAAAAGAGCTCGACGAATTCATTCATAAAAATATCCCTTCGGGCATGACGAGCAGAAAAAAGCCGCATCCCCTCTCCGCGCAGGCGAACCTTAAAGAGCTGTGCTGTTTTCAGCACGTGAATGAAAATCTTGCTTACAAGAGCGTTGGTACGCTTGGAGGAGGCAATCACTTTATTGAAGTGGATACCGACGAAGAGGGAAACAAATACCTCGTCGTACATTCCGGAAGCCGCCACTTGGGACTTGAAGTTGCGGGATATTATCAAAAGGAAGCATACCGTAATCTGTGCGGAAACTCCGAAGCGCAAATAAAAGCGACAATCGAACGACTGAAAGCACAGGGAAAAAACAACAAAATTCAATCGACGATCGAAAAATTAAAGGCGAAACAGACGGACGTTCCGCCCGATATGGCGTACGTTTCGGGACAGCTTTTCAAAGACTATATCCACGACATGAAAATCATTCAGAAGTTCGCCGTTCTCAACAGAAAAACGATGGTCGAGGAAATTTTAAAGGGGCTCAACCTTACCGCAGAGGACGGTTTTACGACGATACATAATTATATCGACACTGACGAAATGGTATTGCGCAAAGGTGCAGTCTCTGCAAAAAAGGGCGAACGGTTGCTCATCCCTATCAATATGCGGGACGGATCGCTCATTTGCGTCGGCAAGGGAAACAAGGACTGGAACCAGAGCGCGCCACACGGTGCAGGCAGACTCATGAGCCGCGGCAAAGCCTTCAAAACGCTGACGATGGCAGAATTCAGAAGGGAAATGGCGGGAATCTACTCCACTTCCGTCACGCCCGAAACGCTGGACGAAAGCCCTATGGCGTACAAAAAGTTGGAGGACATCGTCGATAATATCACCCCTACCGTGAAAATCGTAAAGAGAATCAAACCGATTTACAATTTTAAGGCGAGCGAAGACTTTGGAAAATTCAGAAGAAAAAGGAGATAAAAAAAATGAAATGCAATACCGGTTACACGATTATACCGAAAGCGAAAAGGAACGGTTTGACGAATTGGTCGTAGACATTTACAACAAATACTATGAATATAATCCCGATCAAAAAGAGGAACTATTATGGAAAAACCAAGAAGCAAACGTACCCGAGTTCTATGTTGAACAAGACTTTTTCGATGATTATTGGCAAAAAATCAGAGACCTCTATATAGGTGATTGGAACGTAGCAGACGCATACGACTTTAAAGAAGTGCAAACAGAAAAGAAAAAGCCACTCGTCCCGAAAGAAAAAATTTGGCAGGCAATCAAATGGGAACTCGACGAAAGCGAGTTTGACAGAATCATTTCCTTTAATTACAAATATCCAAAAGACGATTATTACAACTTCGACTTGATCATGGAAAAGATTCACGCCCTTATGAAGGGCGAAAAGTCGATAAGCTATTTTAAATCATGGTGCATTTTGCTGATGCGCTGTTATATGGATAATATGAAATACCGAAGCAAAAAGCTGTTGAAGATATTTTACGATTTGGGAGATTACTTTGACGGCGTCGCCTTTATGGATTCCTCGCTTGAAGGCGAAGAAAAACTCAAAGAATGCAGAGAAATCATTGCCGCGCTTAAAGATTATAATCACCGGATTTGCGATTTAAAAAATAGAGCCGAAACGGATTTTACGACGAACGGCGTGATCACCTACGTTGCGTTCGCCTTCACTCTGAACGACGGCGAAGAATCCCTCTATCGTGTATGCGTTGTGGACGAGGAAAAAAGAACGATAAATTATCTGTTCGTCGAGGATATCGACTATTTAGAAGAAATCAACTACACGCTGCTATCACAGGCAGAGTTCGACGATTTATCCAGCGATTATTGGGAGGGTTACACCTTAGATACTTCCATGCCCGCCGATTACGCAATCCGGAAAACTAAAAGGAGTAAGCAAAAATGTTAATCGATAAAAATTATATTAAGAATTTCAAATCGCTGATCGTGCTATTCGACGGATGTGACGCATTCAAAATTCCCATTGAGGACATTGCTGAAATTAATTGCAAGGCTACCGATGAACCGTACGGAGAATCGGAATACTTTCGCATATGGGACGGCACAATCAAAGTCTTTCCGAAGGGCGGTATGGTTTTAGACAACTCCACTGCGGAAGAACATTGTACCCTGAAAGAACGCATCGAGCAATATTGCGATATTTCGAATATTTATTTGGAACGGCACGACAGAACGAAGATAAAATTTTCCCTGCCGTACGATCCCTTAGTGGAAAGTATTAATCAAATTGAAATCGAGCTTTCGAACTGTCCGTCTGCCGAAATCAACCAAGACGGATTTATTACGATAGGGATCGGGGAATCCTCGAAGATGCCGAAACGCACCGACAATAATTTCGACGAGCTTATCGAAGGATGGAAAGATTTATTCAACGATTACCGTCCCGACGTACTCAGAGCAAGGCTGCGCATTCTGACAAATTATTTTAAAGGCGAAGTCCCATGTCTTTTCGCTGAGATCGAAATATTGAACAAAAGAGCAAAACACTACGATTACCTGACGTTTATCTTCACGGGAATTCAAAAAGTCGATTATATGATTTACCCCGACAGAGCTTCAGAGAGCGTTGAATTGAATGCGGCACGGCTCATTGACGGAAATATCTTCGTAGATTTCGTCGGCTACGGTTTAACGTTCCAATGCAAAGAAATTACCGTAACGAATGAGATATACATTCTTTAACTCAAAACAAAAACGGCAACCTGCGTTGCCGTTTTTGTTTTGTATCTCTTATTCGGAAATTTTCGATATGATATACTCCGCATACGCTCCCGCGGCGTATTTGCAAAATCCAGAATATAATGCATTTCAGGCAGGCAATACTTGATTCTGAATCGCACAATCATATTTTCTGACAATTAAACTTTAACTTCTTTAATATCTCCTCATCGGCAGAACAGAAATCGTAATTTGAAATTTCAGCGGGGACAATCTACCTTAAATCGTTATGTTCTAAACGTTGCGGTTTACCTTGGAGTATACTGCAATTGAATAGCGTTAAGTGTATCGTTATTTCAGGATATTCGTGCGTAACTTCCGTAAAGATTGCCTGCAGCTCAACCGTAATTGCAAGTTCTTCCTGACACTCACGAATAAGTGCTTGCTCCTTCGTTTCTCCCTTCTTCACTTTGCCGCCGACAAACTCACATAGTAATCCTCTTTCCTTATGGGCAGGGCGTTGGCAAATTAAAAACTTTCCCTCAGCCCATATTAATGCCGCAACTACTTCTACAAATTGTTTTTGTCCTTCCATTTCCAATTATTCCGTATAATCGTCTTGACTTATCGCACATATGAGAAGATAACCCGCAGACAACATAATCCCATACTTGAGATTACAAAATCGATTTATTATCTTAATCTAACTAAGACAAACTATCTTTTACAGCAAGAAGCATTTCAATATCTGAATTGCGCGCAGCTATATCTGAAATAAAAAGTTTAGCAATTTCTTGACATATATCAAACAAGTAGCCCTGGTTCCCTGTTCCATTCTTATTGAACGGTTGGTATTCATAGCGCGGACAATGTTTCGTGATCTCGTCTCTATGCTTTGCTGTTACTAAAGGTGATTTCAATAAGTGGTATAAGCAATCAATTTTTCGCCCTTGACTACCATCTTTATATGTAAAATCATAACACGTATCTTTTGCTTCGCTGATTGCTAATACCAATCCGTCAACGCCATGCAAAATTACATCACCTTTTCTAACATTTTCAAGTCTTGCCCAGTGATGTGGCTCATTCATCCCCTTATCGTAATAAGGCGCTTTTATAATACCTTCTCTCTGTTCGCTCAGGAACTCTTTACTATTCTGAAACACAAAAAAGATTGCCTTTCCATTATACCGAACGGGCGCTTTAATTAAAGCTGGCGATTTTGCCACAATTGATCGCGGCGCAGTCTTCTTTATCTCTTCTCCTCGACAAGTTAAACACAATTTTTCTTTGTCTGCATCGATATAGTTCAACTCACATTTCGGACACTTTATGTAGTTCATAGCTTCTCCTTTTATTCAATACTATCGTGCTTTCTAAGATTACATTTTGCGCATAAGAGTTGGATATTTGCCGCAGTCGTAGACGAGCCTCCCTTTGAAAAAGGAATGATATGATCATAGTGTAAGTTCACATCAGCGCCACAATAAACGCACCTACCTTTATCACGTTTATAAACTTCAACTTTTACTTGTGTGGGAATAAGTCTATTATGCTCCAGTTCTAAAACGGTTGGTCCTCCCGATCCTACGGCGTCAATATCCTCATCTATCATTTCAAGCTTGAACTTGAAAACATTACGTATGCCGGCCTTTTCAATCCAAGCATCTGTTAAATGGAAATATCCGTTGTACACCCAGACTCCATCTTTAATCTTTTCATAGACTTTAATTGTTTTTGCAATCCCTGTTGCCTTATAGTTAAGTGCCGCTTGATAGAATTTGCCGTTCTCTGTTAATGTTCCCGAAGGAAGCATCATGGGTTGATCTACTTCTTTCGGCTCCTTGCCCTTCGGACAATAATTCGATTGAACGTCATGTCCCTCATAAATAATGGTTGTTCCGTTATCTTCAAATCGATCCTCATAGGGAGCATTACTGCGAACACTCATTAAAATAATGCCGTATTCTTTATTGCTAACGTTATAGTTCATGCCACGCTGAATAGAGAATCCTTCTTCCATTGACATGTCAATATATCTTATAACATCACCACGTTTCATTTTCTATCTCCTTGCCAAGCATAACTTCACTCGATAAAAATGTGTTACGGTTGTATTTCTTATTGCTATATGTAACACTTTTCTATATAATAGGCAGATAAAGCTTAAATGTCAATAAAATCTGAAAGAATTTTGTAATTAAAACAGCACCCCCAAAATTTGGGAGTGCTGTTGGGAGTAAAATTTGAAAATCGTCGGAAGTACAATATATTGTGTTTTAATATGATTTTTAACCACTATATCTTGTGGATATCGTGTTAATTAATTCCTCTAACTTCGTCATACAATAAAAAACCCGCCGTACGGCGGGTTTTTTAACTTGATTACATTTGACTGTCAACGTTTATCACAATTCGGTCGATTATATTCTTTGTTCTTTCCAGCGATGAGGTGTCCGCAACGCGAATCTCCTCCCTTCCGTTCCCTGCGGGATAGTACAACACGGGCGCATCGTCTTTAATTGCAAGTTTGAACACCGTTCTTCCGCGATACTTAAACAAAACCGCGTATCTTCCGTCGTTTTGCGAAGTGCGAGGTTTATTCATGATATAGCTTCCGACTTCGTAGTAAGCCCTTCTTCCGTCGTCGCTCAGTGCGCCGTAGGACTCTTCCAAAGAAATCAGTTCGTCGCTATTACCAAGCCACGAAGTATCGTCCTCAATCTCCTCCTCATACGACGTCATGTAATTTTGCTGATTCTCTAAAATCTGATTGAGAAGCTCTTGCTGCTGCGCCATGCGCTCCTCCTGAGCGGCGAGCTGTTCGCGCAAAGCGTCCGCCTCGGGATTGGGCATATTGCTGTATATGCCCGCGTCGGACGAAGCGGGCGGAAGCGCCTGCAACTGTTGAAGCCCCGGAAGTAGCGCCTGAATAGACGAACTTATCATGTTTTGCAACATATCGTAATCGAAAAGCTGTTGCTGTTGCGGCTGTTGTGCGTTCTGCATGGAAGCAATCATCATGCGCATTTCACGCTTATCCTGCTCTTCCTTGTCGAGGCGGGCGAGCTCCTTTTCCTCGGCTATGCGCTCCTGCTCCTCTTCGAGCATCGCAAACGCTTTCTTTTTCTTGCTCTTGAACATGAACGCCACGATTCCCATCAAGAGCGCAAGTCCCATCAAAACGCCCGCTACGATCCACCAATTCGTATAGGAAAGCCCGAACAGCATCAACAGCGAAGCAGGTGAAACGGAGTAAGAAATAACCGCAAGTTTTTTCGTTTTCTCTCTTGCCTCTTTCGCGGCGGATGCGTTATTCAAGGTCATCACCGTAAACACAACAATCAATACAAGCGAAATACCGCTTAGGATAATCGGCAGAATGGATTCAATCGTCCAATCAGAAGGATTGTTGCCCTCGCCGTTAGTCGGGGTCGTAGTTCCGCTTCCGTCGCCCTCGCCTTCTACGATGGTGTATTCCAAATTACCGCCGTTTATCAGGATATAATTATCCGCTTTATCGCCGATCAAGGTTATTTTGATTTGATACTTGCCCGCAGAAGAGAAAGCGCTCGCGGGCTCTCCGTCTTTGAAGTACTCGATAACGTAATCCGTACCAACAGATAGTTCCGCGTTGTTCTTGATTTGCGGTGCAGTCCCCTTTGTGCCCGACGTACTTGCAAGGCTAAACTCCACGTACTGCTTGTTTCCTTCGGGATCGTTCGGGTCGATCACACTGCCGTTATCGATATCGCTCTGCGTGATTACGAACTGTTTCCACTCCGTTTCGACTTCATCGTTGTCGAAAATATAATTCTTTTGATAAGCGCTCTTAATGACCGCACGCACGTTGTAAGTGCCGGGCGTTGTACACATCGTGCCGAAACCAACCGTATTGCCGTCGCTGTCACTGTACTCGTAGGTAATGCACGACTTTTCGTCGTTTTTCAGCTTCAACGAGGTCGGTAACGTCCCGTTGTCCCAATTGATTGCTATGACCGCCTTATCGATCGTAAAGTCGAACGTGTAATCGCCGTCGATATAATAATCACGCTCGTAGTCGCTCTTTAACTTAATCTGCGCGCGGTAACTTCCTACGTCCTTGGGCGCGCTCACTTGTTTGAGCATTCCCTTGTAATAGACGATCTCGAACGCGCTCTCCGCGATCGCGCCTTGCGTGACTTCGAACTGGAACTGCACGGGCTGACCCGTATACGGGTAAGCCGTCTTTTTAGGTGCAAGCGTTACCATGGTTACGTTCTTGCCCGCCTCGAACACGGGCGAACGCTTGCTCCCCGCTCCGAGAACGTATTTCCCGTCGAAGTTCGACTTGATCGAAACTTCCGCCACGTAGTATTTTACAGCGCCCTCTACGACGGCGGGCTCGTCAAGGGGAGTTGCGTCTGCGGGTACGACCCCCGCGGTGTCCGTTACGTCGTAATACACGTATTTGAGATAGGTATCATACCCGCCCGCAAGCGCCTCTACGCTGACCTTCTTACCGTCTACGGTGATCATTCCCACCGTCCATTTTACGGGAATCACCGCGGGAACGACCGTCCAGTCCTTAGACCATTCGAAATCGGTAAGACCGTCGTTCGCCTTAAAGGTATAGGTATCTTTATCGGTGCTAACAGGCACTTCGTAATTGGTGGAATCGTCCACCGTAAACGTAACGGTTGCGGTACTCGTCTGTCCCACCGTAGCGGGCGTAATACTGTTGACGATGGCGGTAAGTCCTTCGGGAATCGTTTCGGGGTCGAGCTCCACGCTCATGCCCTTTTCGTTGTACGATATCTGCCCGTTATCGAGCCAGCGCACCTTAGATAAATCGAACTTCACCTTGTCGATTTTCCATTCGATATGATACTCGGCGGTCTCGTCGCCCTTCTTCAAGCGCACCGTGGTCACGTATTCGCCTGCGTTGGTGACAGTCGTTAAAGCGGCGGTCTTGCCCTTGGCTACCGTCTTATAGCCGTTTACGAATCCGTCCGAATTGTAAGAGCTGTCCACCGTATATCCGAGTCCGTCTGCATTTACTTGGAATATAAAGCTCTTGCCGTTATACGTGATTTTTTTATCAAACGTCGCGGTATCGATATCCGCAGGGTCGGACATATTCCCCACAAGCGTACTGCCCTGCATGAGCCGCCAAATAATGCCGCCCGAAGCCGAAGGCTGTTTTACCGTAAACGAATAATCCGTATCCAAAATAACGTTGTAATTCTTCGCGTTCACGTCGCTCGGGTCGTCGTATGTTATGCCGAGGAGGTAAGTATTCGGAGACAGCGTATCCGTCGCAAGCTCGAATTCCTTTATATCCGTATTCGAATCCAAACCGATTGCGCATAAATTGCGGATAGCGTTCCCGTTATAAAACGCACTGAGAATGACCGTAAGCGTATTGCCCGATTCCAGCGTAGGTAATTCCACGTTAGCTTTCGCTTTATATCCCTGCGTGATTGCCCAATTCGAGGGCGTGAATGACGGAATATACATTTTTATTGTTTTCGCCGTAATTTCGAATTCTATATCGGTATCGTCCGATTTCCCCGTACTGTCCCAAACGTAATCGTCTTTATTTGTTAAAGTGAGCGTTACTTTGTATTTGTCCGCGTTGAGGGCGGTAAATTGCCTGTCGCCCGTTTGTGTTACGGTGCTGCCGTAATTTTCTTTAAGAGCTGCTGTTACAACGCTTGTTCCGTCCTGTGTTGTTCCTCCCTGTAATATGAGGTCAAAAATCTGCGGTGAGCCGGTATATTCAAAACTCTGCGTCATAAAGCTCGCCTTTACCCGTAGCGCATCTATCTCGAAGACGTCCGAAGTCTTTCCGCCTAACTTGTAGTTTGAATTACTGATAGAAACCGTTAGGGTATAAGTTCCCGCATGCGTCGGCGGTTCGGAAAGCGTATTGCCTTCACTGTCTTCATATGTCTGAATAATGGTTACCGAATCGCCCGTGCACGGCGCGGAGTCCGAATCACTGCTGAACGCCGCCTGCAACACGCCGTTTGCGTTCTTTGTAAAAGTGAGCTGTAATTCTTTGGGATTGATTTTAAGCGTCACTTCCCGTGTTTTATCGCTTGTCGACGTAGCGTCTGCCCAATTCACCTTTTCCCCGTTTAATTTAATTACTACCGTGTACGTTCCCGCATCCTTCGGCGGATTGCCAAGAATCGTATCTCCCTTCTTATAGGTAATCGTACATTGATTGGAATCACTCAAAATCGAAGCGTTGTCCGTATACCAACTCTCTTCCGTTAAATCAAACTTCTCTCCGTCATATGTTTTTTCGAACTCTTTCGGCGGCTTGGAAACTTCTATCGTCGCGCTCTCCCATGCGGCGGATAAATTCAAATGAAGTGCGGGACGAACGCCGTTTGCCACATCGACACTGCCGTTAAGCATAACTCCCGCAGCGGTAAGTCCGCGAGCATTATTTGTGACGGCAGGCGCACCCGAACGACACCAAGTAGACATATCCGTCGAACCGCTCGGTTGGGTAGACTTTAAAATATTGTGTGCACTTGAAGCGGTAGGAATCCCCCACAAACTTGAACCCGTAGCCGTGGTGTCTGCGCTTTGCATATGGTAATATCCCGTTTCAGTCAAAGAAGGTAGCCACAGGTAATCGCTGCTCCAATCGAAGTATTTTGCTTTATCCTTTACTAACCCGCTACCGGTCGTATACCAGCCTTTCGCGTTGTTTTTAGGATCCATTAAGTTAACATTAGGACCTGTAACGCCATCGGTGCCGTTCCCCCATGCCTCGTTCGGAAACAAATTGGAAGCACTCGTTCCGTTATAAGCCCATATTGCGTTTTCCGCCCTTTGATATTCCACGTTCTTGGGCATAGTCAAAAAACCCGCAAGACTAGAATTATTCCCTAAAACACTGTTCGAGAGCGTAAATTTTGCAAATCGATTGCTTTTACGACTTGCAAGACTGACCGAGCCGCCCAGAGCCGTGGGTGAGGTTGCGTATTTGGTATCACCACTCGTACCGCTCGCATAACTGCCCGTGTCCCCGCCCGCATTTAACGTATTCACGCGGATATAGCTAGTGGAATACATATTTGTAGGATAGTTTCCATCAGAGGCAGAAGCTGTCTCGCTATATTTGGAAGCTAGGTTTGGAATATTGTCGTTCATCCAAAGGGTCACAATTAAATCGCCCGCTTTCGTATTCGTTCCCGCAGTTGTATTCGTCGTAGCGTAAACCACCGTCCAGTCGTATCCGCCAAAGCTGAGCGTAATGGGAGAGCCCAACCTACTTTCCATAGTCCCAAAGTTGAGCGAATGAGCTTGCGTAAGCGTACTACAATCCGTGCCGTTGCTTAATTTTGCCGAACCTGTAACCACACTCGAAGAAGCGGCGACTTTCGTTTTTGCAGTCGTCATATCAGAAGTGATTACCGAAGTGCCCGTTGCCGCTTGCACCAATTTCCCATAAATCTGACCGAGCTTTTTGCCATCAAATACAAACCCGTCTTTCCTGCTCGCATAGCCGGAAAGCGTGATTTCATCGATATAATTCGTTGTAGAGGCAGGATTACTTGAATTATATGCTTCGGTTTTTTGGGTATTTTTTGTAGCAAAAAAGCCGCAGAAAAACACTGCGGCACATAATATCCCTATAAGTACGAGCACGAACTTTCTTTTACCTGTTAATACCCCCCCCCGTCTGGCGAATTCTAAGCATTTTATCCTCCTGTCAATACAAAACAATTATATTGATTGTTGATTCGAAAAATGATATTTTCTACACTTTATTATATGCCCTTCGCCCCATTTGTCAAGTATTTTTATGTTTTTTCTCACATTTTAGGGCTTTCGCGCGGATTCACGACGATTGCAAGCGTAAATTGTTGCGGCGGAGCGGTTTTTGTACTATAATAAAAATACAGGAGTACCTATGACAAATAAACTGAACGTACTGATTGTTGAAGACGACGAGAGCGACAGCAAAGCCTTGATTGCAGAGATCGCAAACGCGGACAGGCTCTGCCTTGCGGGCGCGTTGAAATCTTCCAGCGAAGCGCTCGCCTTTATCCGCAAGTATAAGCCGCACGCGGTCATATTGGATTTGGAGCTTCAAGAAGGCAGCGGCGACGGAATGGACCTCTTGGATAAACTCCGCTCCACCGTTCTTTACCCCAAGCCGTATATCATCGTGAACACCAATAACGCAAGTAAAATCACGCGCGATATCGCAAAGAAGCTGGGCGCGGACTACACGTTTGCAAAATGGCAAAAGGGTTATTCGCCGAAAATGGTGATCCGTCAACTGCTCCTCGTCATGCCCGAAATCTTGGGCTGTGAAGAAGCCGCACCGCTTTCCGAAGGTCAGTTAGAAAACCGAATGCGCGACTTTGTGCAAAACGAGTTTAACAAGCTGGGCGTAAGCGTAAAAAACAAAGGCTATAATTACCTCGTTGACGCCGTTATTTTAGCGGCAAAAGATGAGAATGAAAACTGGGCAAAGACAATCGGCGAAAAGCTCGGCAAAAACGAAAACAGCGTTGCGCACGCCATGCAGTACGCGATCAACAATACCTGGACGAATGCAGATATATTTAATTTACAAAAGTATTACACCGCGCCGCTGAGGAAGGATAAATGCGTGCCGACCACAAACGAATTTGTATACTACTACAAACAAAAGCTGATAAGCTATCTCAATCAATAAAGTAAAAGCGGGTTGCAGAATTGCAACCCGCTTTTAACTTAGCGATTAGATAAGCCAAAAACTTAAAACCCAGTTCCAAACACTTTTAATAAGACTCCACATATGTACTTCCTCCTTTTTTTCTTCGAGTGTACAGGAGGACCGTTTGTGAAAATTTGGGAGCTTTTATCGAATTTTGACTAATATTGTGATATAATTCGTTTATGAATGAATTATTTCTTGCGTTGATCAAATACACCGCCATTTTTATGTGCACTTTGTATGCCTATACGCGCCTGCTGCGTATCAAGCTGAGAGCTTGGGACTTATTCGATATCCCTCTTTTTGCAGCTTTTTCCGCAGGTTTGTATTTTGTAAAGGTATACATTAAAATGCTTGTGCCGATAGGCTTCCTGATAATCGGCACTGCCTTTTTGCTTTTGCGTTTTAGAAAGACTTTTTACGAAACTGCTACCGTAAGTACGATTGCATTGGGCATTTCGATCACTATGATAGTGCCGTCTTCTATTATTGGATTCCTGATTGGGTTTGCCCTATATTTTATTAAGAACGAAACAATTAAAGATATTCTTTTGCAATTTGTGTTAAGCGCAGTACAAATGACGGGAACGTTCTTACTGTGCAAAATAAAACGGCTGCGAAGCGGCATTCAACCAAAAAGTAAAAACGCAACCTTTGACATTTTGCTGTATATAAGCATAATTTGTATTTTCACTATGATGCTGTTATACGCAAAAGAAGTAACACAATATATGATAAAAGTCGTTGTTCTTGTGATAGCGTTATGCGGTCTACTGCTGATTTTATGGTGGAGGCGGCACATTGCGTACAACTACCGCGAGGCGGTCGAACAGCAGAACACCGAACGCCTGGAAAGTTCGATCGAAAAGTACAAATTAGAATTTGCCCAAAAAGAATATCAGTTAGCCGCGTGTGAAATATTTGTTCACTGCCTCAATAAAATCTTACCCGATTGCGCCACTTATGCGGAACGCGCGGCGGCACAAACCGGTTGTGCCGCCGCGTGCCATACCCGTGATATGTTGCAAGACGCTTTGCGCGATTTGAATCTTACAAACGAAAAGTGCAGTTTCCGGAATATCCCGCAAACGGGCGTCAGTGGAATCGACGCACCTATTCTTCGACTGTATACCGCGGCGGAACGCAAAAAACTTGACGTGAGCACGGATATTTGTGAAAACGTCGAAAGGCTATTTACCGAAAGCACCGTAAATAACCACGATATCCACGTTTTGTTGCACTACCTTTGCGACAACGCTACGATCTCCGCCCTCGGTCTGCCGAAAGCCAAAGTGCGCGTGGAGATCGGTACGGTAGATCAAAAGCCGCTTATCCGCATTTACGACAGCGGCAAGGCGTTCGACGAAGCAGTGCTTGCAAAGCTCGGCTTGGAACAAATTACGACCCGCGCAGGCGCGGGCGGAAGCGGGATCGGTCTGTTTACCGTTTTTGAAATTCTAAGAAAGTACGGCGCGAGCTTTACGCTTGACGAAGCGCCCGAAAAGGACGGGTTTACAAAGCTGATTGAAATCGTCTTTGACGGACGGCACTCTATTAGGTTACGCACCTGCCGTGAAAGCGTTGTCGCCGCCTGCGCCGCGCGCAAGGATATGACCGTGGAGCGCGTTGAACATTCGGATACCGAGACTCTGCACGACGGAACGAACGGATAGGATTAACTTATCTTATACTTTAATTCGGGGTTATAGTTTAAGCCGAATTGCTTGGCTTTCTTCCAATAGAGAAGGATCTCCAAGCATTCTACGTAGGCGTGCCATTCGCCGACGATAAAATCGGTTTTGAATTTTGCGTCAAGTAGCTCCGCTAAGTCGGTTTCCAACGTTTCGATCAAATGTGCCAGCACTTGCTCGGCAGTAAGGTTATAATTCATTTTCTTCCTCCGTAATGAAAACGCGTTTACCATTTTTCGCGCTTATTCGACATCTTAACATAAACGCGCAAAAAATAATCTCCGTTCTTGTACCGATTTTTTCTCCGTTTTTCTCCGTTTTTATACAAAAAAAGGACGAACGCTGTGCGTTCGTCCTTTATAAATCAATTTTTTAGCGTTTAAGCATTTTCGAAATTGTAATTGTTATTCGCGGAAGAATAAGTTTTTGCTATCGGATCGCCTTCTGCAAAGTGAAGCTCCACCGTAAAGCCGCTTCTCACGTTATAGAGAACGGACTTGATTTGGTGCTCTCTCGTAATCATTTTATTGACGACAAGTCCCCCCGACGCATCTTTCACGATAATTTGTGTGAGAGTCTTGCCCAAGATCTCCTCTTCGCTGAACGGGCATTGGGAATCCACGCTCGTAATACTTACGCGCTCGACGATATCTACCGATTCCGTATCGTCATCATATTTTCCCTCGCTCGAATCTACGTGCCACGCGCCCAGACGCGCGCGCACCGCAACCACCGCTTTATCAGAGCCCTTTTCTTCAAATTTATCGATAACGTTCTGTGCAACGGAAATGGCGCGGTTGGCGGGAATCGCAAAACCGTAGTTATCAACGTCGATCGTGTCGTCGCCGTTTTTCGCGTTCTCCATTCCGCCGTTGACGATGCCGACGAGCCTGCCGTCGCCATCGAAGAGTCCGCCGCCCGAATTGCCGTGCGCGACGGGCGCGTCGATTCTCATGGTAAGCATTTCGTTCGATCTCGTGGAATCGCTTATCTTGGCAAACGTGTTATATTCAGCCTGTACGGAGACGATACCCGAAACGACGGAAATACCGTTCCCCAAAAGGTTTCCGATCGCATAAACTTTTTCGCCCACCTTTACGTCGTCCGAATCGCGCGGGTCGAACTTGTCGCTATCCTCGCTTTCCCTGCTGATCGGAAGTACGAAATTCGTCTTCCCCGTAATATCCACCAAGAGCACGGCGATATCCTCGCTTTCACTGCCGCCCACGTAGGTTGCCGACAAAGCGGAGCTTGACGTCTCGCCGTAAAAGGTGGTGTTAAACGTTCTTGCGCCGTACGTCACGTGGTAGTTGGTGATGATATAGGCGCTCGTAGTGCTCCCGATTGTTTTGAGCTTATACACAACGCCCGAGCCTGCTCCGCCCGGCGTGCGGATCGCAACCGACGAGCGCAAGGGAGCTGTAAGCGAAGCGGAATCGTCGTTTATCGCCTTTAAGAAATCCAAAAAGGTAACGTTTGAGGCGATTGCGCCGCTTTTTTTCGCGTCTTCGTATAATTGAAGCGCGTCCGAACGGGGAGAGCTTGCCTTGGAGGTAAGCCACGCCGCCGTATTGCCCGTATAGCCGAGCGTCTCCGGAACGTCCTGCGCCTTGTTTCTGTCGAACGAAAACCATTCGCACCCCGTGAGCGCAAACGCCGTGATTCCCGCAAAGACGGCGGCAACCGCCGCCACGATCGCTCTTTTTGCTTTCATATAACACCTCATAAACAAGGAAAATTTTCAACCGCTATTATTATAACATACAAATGACGTAAATACAACAAAAATAAGCGGAAAAATTTCCGCTCATTTTTTGGTTCAAAGATCGTCGGCGTCCTGCTCGGGCTTATCGTATTCGTTTTCCGATTTTACGCCCGTATAACTGCCGAGGTAATCTTCGTGCGAGCGCATATCCGCGCCCTTATTCAGTTTTTTCTTTTGCATTATTTGCAATCCTTGGTGGGTTTCGAGCACTTGCCGCCGCAGTTCTTCGTGTTCTTCACGTTCTTAACGCTGCCGCTTTCGGTGTTCTTCGTGTTCTTTACGTTGTTGTTGTTCGTGTTTTTCATAAATTCTCCTTTTTGAAGGGAAGGTGAATTTCGACGTCTCCCTGAGGCGCACCGCACAGGGGACATACGCTGAAAGCTGATTTCGAGGTGTGCATATAGCCGCATTCACTGCATATCCAAAGCATGGGACGCTCCGCGTTATAGAGAGAGCCGTTCTTGAACGCCTCGGAAAGGTACTCGAAGATAATTCTGTGATTATCCTCCACCATTGCGACCTTTTCGAATTTGAAAGCGATTTGCTCAAACCCCTCTTCGCGCGCCGCCTTTGCAAACGCGGGATAGATGATATCGTGCTCCTCCCGCTCGTCCTCCGCCGCAAAACGTAAGCTCTCTTCGATAGAGCCCGCATGGAACGGATAACCCGCTTCAAAGCGGATATTGTCCACGCTTCCCGCTTGCTCCTGAATCGCTTCGAAAAATACTCTTGCGTGGTTGGTTTCGTTTTTGGCGATCGTACGGATGGTGTCCGCAAGCACCTTATACCCCTGCTTCATGCAAGCCTTCGCTATCAGCTGGTAGCGCATTCCCGCCTGACATTCTCCCGCAAACGCTCTTGCGAGATTTTTGATCGTGTTCGTCTCGTGGAAATTCATTCTTCATCCTCCCTTCCCCAATAGTTTGGACGAGAGGATTCAGATTTATACTAAGAAAAAAGACGAACTAAAAAGTTCGTCTATCCTTTTATTTCCTCTTGCGGAACGGGCGCGGGCTCTTCCTCGACGAGCTCGCCCACCGTTTTTACAAGGCTTTCAAGGAAATCCTTTTTCTCCGCGGTCTTGCCCCTGACGACGAGAATATCCCCTTCGTTGATATGCGTGTTACCGTCGGGAGAAATTTCCTCCTCGCCGCGCAGTATCCTTACGACGAGCGCGCCGTGCGGCCAGAGCACGTCTCTTAAAGTACGCCCTGCGGCGTGACCCTTTTCCGTGACGCGCACCTTCGTGATGAACTGTTCGACGGGGTGCGTTTTGTGCATTTCTTCGAGCATATCGTCGAGGAGCTTATCGTAGATGGGCTCGGTACGGAACAACGCACCCATCAAGTAGCCCGTGGCAACGCCCAAGACGACGGGCAAAAGGAAGGTAAAGCTCCAGGTGAGCTCCACCACCATGACGATTCCCGTGATCGGGGACTTTACGACGGTCGCAAAGAAGGTCGCCATGCAAATCATAATAAGCGCGTCGGAATAGGCTTGATCCATGCCCATTGCTCCGCAAAGAAGGCTCAACAGCGCGCCAATGCCCGCACCGATTGCAAGAATGGGAACGAACGCACCCGCAGGCACGCCCGTGCCGACGTTGAGAACGGTGGAAACAAGTCTTAAAATTACGACGATTAAAAGCGTTGCCCACACGGGCGAAGAAAAGATCGTATGTAACTCTCCCTTGCTTCCCACCGCTTCGATAAAGCTGTGACCGCCGCCCATAGCGTATGCGGTAATCAGCCCCAACGCGCCCGCAAGCACGAAGGGAATACTTACGCGGAAGAGCCCCTTTGCAAATTTGGTGAGCTTGCTCCTTTCAAACATCTTCTTTACGAGCAATATGAGATAGTAAAAGGCAACCCCGCAGAGCGCGATGATCACCGCGGCAAAGAGCACGTATACGAGGAACATGAGGTTAAAGGACTCCACTCCCTCGAAGGAAAAGGTCGTAAAGAATGCGCCGACCTTTAATCCCATTAAAGGGCCCAGAAGATTTCTGACGATGATCGCAACGACAACGGAGGAGAAAGAGCTTACGAACACCTCGGGCGTGAAGCGCTTGTGCGCCTCCTCGAAGGCAAACGCCATACCCGTGAACGGCGCGTTGAAGGCGACGGAGATACCCGCGCAAGCCCCGCTCGTAACCTGGTACCGCCTTACGATGGCGTTTCTCCGCAACAGATCGTTCGTGAGCGAGCCGCACCCGCCGCCGATCATAATAGAGGGTCCTTCGCTTCCCGCGTTGAGTCCCATAAAAATCGTAAAGAGAGCGGCGGCGAACATACCCGTGATCGCCTCGTACCACTTAAAGCGGAAGAGCCCGCGCGTCGCGCCCTCCGTCTGCGGAATACCGCTCCCCTTGACGGACGGGAGAAAGCGCATCATAGTCCCTATCAAGATAGAGCCCGCAAACAGCGCGAAAAAAAGGAGCGGAATAAACGCCGGGTTTTCACGGAAAAATCCGTAAAAATCATTTCGCGCGAACTTTTCGGCAAGCGTACAGAGCGCGATGAAGCAAGTGATCACCACGCCCGCAAACAATCCCGTAAGCGCGCCCACCGCTACGATTTCCGCGCCGAGACGCGCTTTTTTTCCAAAGTGTTTAACACCCTTTTTCATAGTTACCCTTTATTCGCTCAGCGCAAACTGCGCCTTCCAAAGCTCGGAATAGAATCCGCCCTTTTGAAGCAGTTCTTTGTGCGTGCCCTGCTCCACGATATGTCCCGCGTTCATGACGAGAATGGAGTCCGCATTTTCAATGGTCGAAAGACGGTGCGCCACGACAAAGCAGGTCCTGCCCTTCATGAGCTCGTCGAACGCCGCCTGCACCTTGATTTCCGTGCGGGTATCGATATTGCTCGTCGCCTCGTCCAGGATGACGACGGGCGGGCGACATAACATGATACGCGCGATACACAAAAGCTGTTTCTGCCCCTCCGAAATCACGCCGTCGCCTTCTATGACGGTATCGTAGCCCTGCGGCAGACGCTTGATAAAGGAATGCGCCTTCGCAAGTTTTGCGGCGTTTATCATCTCCTCTTCCGTCGCCTCGGGACAGCCGAGAAGCAGATTTTCCCTGACCGTACCTTTTTTTAACCAAGTTTCCTGTAAGACCATGCCGTAGCTCTTGCGCAGGGACTTGCGCTTGATATTTCTTATATCCTTGCCGTCGAGGGAAATGCTTCCGCCCTTCACCTCGTAGAAGCGCATAAGCAAATTGATAATCGTCGTCTTGCCGCAGCCCGTAGGACCTACGATGGCAATCTTCTTGCCCGCGGGAACGGAAAGATTCAAGCCCTCGATAAGCGGCCGCGCGGGATCGTAGGAAAAATCCACGTCTTTAAGTTCGACTTCCCCGACTGCCCGCCCCGTCTCCTCCGCATTCTCGTCGGAGACTTCGCTCTCCTCGTGAATGAGCGCGAAGAGCCGCGCGGCGCAGGCAAGCGCGTTTTGGAACTCCGCAAACACCTCTGAAATTTCATTGAAGGGCTTCGTATACTGATTGGCGTAGGAGAGGCAGGCGGCGAGGTTCCCCACCAAAAAACTGCCCGACGATATTACGAGGAAACCGCCTACAAGCGCGACCGCCGCGTACACCAAGGAGTTGATAAAGCGGGTCGTGGGATTCGTCGTCGAGGAAAAGAAAATCGCTTTGAGCGAGCACTTCTCGTACCGCCTGTTGATTTCTTTGAACTTCTCTTCGTTCTCGTCCTCGTGCGTGTACGCCTTGACCGTCTTCAAGTTGCCGATCATTTCGTCGATGAACGCCGTCTGTTCGGCGCGCACCTCGGACTGTTTTTTGAACATGGAGTAGGTGCGGCTTGCAATGAACTTTGCCGCAAACAGCGATAAGGGCGTAATTAAAAGCACGACGAGCGCCACTTCCCAACGCATTAAAAACAGAATGACGAGCACGCCCAAAATGGTTACGATTCCCGTAAAGAGCTGGGTGAAGCCCATTAAAAGACCGTCCGTGAACTGGTCCGCGTCCGAAACGACGACGCTTGCGATTTCGCCGTACGCTCTGTCGTCGATATATTTCAAGGGCAGCTTCTCGATTTTTGCAAACGCGTCCCTTCTGATATCGGCAAGCACGTGATAGGCAATGCGGTTGTTCGAAAGGCTCATGAGCCATTGGGAGAGCGCCGCCGCCCCGATACAAATTGCGATCCCGTAGAAAATTTTATAGAGCTCTTCCCATTGAACGTTGTCCGTGCCTATCATTTGGTTGATGGCAACGCCCGCAAGGTATGGGATCGCAAGCGTCGCCGCGACCTCGACGAGCGCCATGAGCACCGTAAACACGAGAAAGAAGGAGTACGGCTTTAAGTAACGCATGATCCCCGCAAAGGTTTTACGGGTGCTTTTATCCTTGCCTTTCTTCATGCCCTCTCCCTGAATTGCGTATCGTGAATTTCGCGGTAGACCTCGCACGAGGATAAAAGCTCTTCGTGCGTGCCGATCCCCGCGATTGCGCCGTCGTCAAGAACGACGATCTTATCCGCGTGCATGACGGAGCTCACCCGCTGCGACACGATAAACGTCGTGCCGCCGAGAAGGGAAATCGCCCTTCTGAGCTTTGCATCCGTCGCGTAATCGAGCGCGGACGAGGTATCGTCTAAAATGAGAATTTCGGGTTTTTTTACGAGGGCGCGGGCAATCGAAAGCCGCTGCTTCTGTCCGCCCGAAAGATTCTTGCCCTCCTGCGCAATCTCGCCGTCCAGCCCGCCCTTGGAACTGACTACGTCCTCCGCCTGCGCGCAACCGACGGCAAAATTCAATTCCTCGTCCGTAGCGTCACCCTTACCCCACAAGAGGTTGGAGCGAATGCTTCCCTGAAAGAGCACGGACTTCTGCGCGGCAACGCCCACGCGAGAACGAAGCTCCTCTTTGGGAATGCTTCTTACATCCCTGCCGCCCACGAGCACCCTGCCCTCTTTGGTTTCATAAAAGCGGGGAATAAGATTCACGAGCGTCGTCTTGCCCGAGCCCGTGCCGCCCAAGACGCCCACCGTCTCGCCGCGCCTTACCTTAAAATCAATATCTTTGAGCGCGGGCGCGTGCCCTTCGTAGGCAAAGGTCACGTTTTCAAATTCTACGGCGTAATCCCCATTTTTCTCTTCGCCTTCGGAAAGCGTGACGGCGGGCTCGCTCTCTTTATCGAGCACCTGCCCGATTCGCCTTTGCGAGGAGACTGCCTTTGTAAGCGTTACGATCAAATTCGCAAGCTTGATAAGCTCCACCAAAATCATGGCGAGGTAGTTATACAATGATACCGCGTCGCCCTGTTCGAGTGCGCCGAGCTCTATCCTGCCCGCCGCAACGAATAAGAGAACAATCAAAGCGACGTTCACAAGCACATAGGTAAGTGGTCCCGTGAGTGCGGAAATCCTGCCCGCCTTTTTCTGCGCGGAACGCAAGGCGACGCTCTTGTTTTTGAAAATTTCGATTTCGTCCTCTTCCTTGCAGAAGGCGCGCAAGACCCTTGCGCCCGAAAGGTTTTCCCGCGTGGAGGTATAGACCCCGTCCAGACGCTCCTGCACTTTTTTATAGAGGGGCGTCGTAGCCGCCATGACCGCAAATACGGCAATCGCAAGGAGCGGAATGACTGCAACGAGCACGAGCGCCGCGCGCCAGTCAACGACGAACGCCATGCCCGCCGCCCCGAACACGATAAAGGGCGAGCGCAAAAAGATACGGAGCGTCATATTGACCCCCGTCTGCACCTGCTGAACGTCGCTCGTCATGCGCGTGATCATCGTGGAAGTACCCATTCCGTCGATTTCCGCATACGAAAGAGACTGCAATTTTACGAATAGATTTTCTCTTAACTGCGCCGAAACGCCCACCGCCGCGCGCGCCGCAAAGTACTGCGCCGTCAGCGCAAAGGCGAGCCCGACGAAGCCCAAGCCCGCTAAAATCGCGCAGCCCCAAACGATATAGCTCTTATCGCTCCCCGCGATCCCCACGTTGATAATTGCCCCCACGACGAGCGGCACTAAAAGTTCGAGCGTCGCTTCGAGGAGCTTAAACAGGGGCGCGAGTATCGCCTCTTTTTTATATTTTTTTAAGCAAGCAAAGAGATGTTTCAAACCTTCACCTTTATGCAACGGGGACTAAAAATAGATACACGTAGTAAGCTATATAAAAACACAGGAACACTACGCCTGCGGGAATGCCCAGCCTGTGTTTATCGAAGAGCGAGAAGACGTACAAGAGAACGGAAGCGCCGAACGCCACAAGCGCGTCAACGAGGTTTCCTTGAATCGTAAATCCGAGCGGATGAAAGAGCGACGAAACGCCAGCGATAAGAAGAATATTGAAAATGTTGCTTCCGATGATATTTCCGACGGCGATATCCGTTTCCTTTTTGACCGCCGCAACGACGGACGTGACGAGTTCGGGAAGGGACGTTCCGATCGCAACCACCGTGAGCCCGATCACCCGCTCGCTTGCCCCTAACTTGACCGCAATATATTTTGCGCCGTCAACAAAGAGTACGCCGCCGCCTACGACCATGCCCAAGCCCACGAGCGCGAGGATGATGCAAAACCACAGCTTCTCCTGCATCCGCTCAAACCAAAGCCCAACCTTTCCCTTGGGCTTTTTGGGCTTTTCGTCCTTCTCCTCTTTCACTTCTTCGGGACTTTCGAGAGGTTTTTGTTCGACTTTCAGCTTTTCCGCTTTGAGCTCCTTCTTTGCACGAAGAAGCAAAACCGTCATATATGCGACGAGAACTGCAAGCAAAATCAACCCGTCCCACCATTCGATTTGATATCCCCAAACGCCGAGCCCCACAAGGAGCGCACCCGATAAAAGAAGAACGGGCAGATCGAGGCAAAGAGAATTTTTCTTTACGGGGAGTTTTCGAATGAGGGAAGCAACGCCTAAAATAAGCAGAATATTGGCGATATTGCTGCCGACCACGTTGCCGACGGCAATATCGGTCGAGCCCTGCACCGCGCCCGTCACAGACACGGCAAGCTCGGGCGCGCTCGTGCCGAACGCTACGATCGTAAGCCCGATGATGAGCGGCGGGATCTTCGCCTTGTGCGCGATCCCCGCGCTTCCGCCGACAAACCAGTCCGCACCTTTCACTAGGAGGACAAGCCCTACAATGAGTAAAACGATCCACATGACAAGCAACCAATCCATACGAAACCTCTAAGGCTTTCCGCCTTAAAATTATTTTCGCCGAAAGTCTTGTCATTCATGCGAACCGTAGCGACACGAAGTTTCCTTCGGGGTATGTTGCCGCAAACGCGTCCCTTAACTTTTAAGGAGGACTACTCCCTTCCGACTTACTTATTATAACAATCCTGAAAAATCCTGTCAAACGCTTTCCAAAAGGATTTTGAGCCCGATAAAGACGAGAACGACCCCGCCCAAAATTTCCGCCTTGTCTGCAAGGAGAGCCCCCGCCCTTTTACCTACAAGCACCGCGATAAACGAAAGGACGAAGGTCACCGCGCCGATTACAAGCGAGGCGAACAGGGTGGGCAGTGCGAGCGTTCCGCTCGCTTCGAGCGCAAGCAGGGTGACGCCGACGGCGAGCGCGTCGATACTCGTAGCGAGCGCCTGAATGAATAATTTGAGCGCGCCGCTTCTTTTTTCCTTCTTCTTAAAAGAGGGGCTTCCCTTTTGCGCGAGCTCCTTCACGCATTCGTAAATCATTTTACCGCCCAACACGGCGAGGATCACGAAGGAGAGAACGGGCGCGATCGTCACGATGAAACCGGTAAACGCCGTCCCCAGCGCGTAGCCCACGAGCGGCATGAAGAACTGAAACAGCCCGAACGCGCCCGCCGTCTCCGCCGCCTTGGAAAGCCGCATTTTAGGCTCGGTCATGCCGTTCGTCATACCCACAGCAACCGCGTCCATCGCAAGCGCCGCACCCAATAATATGATTTCGAGAATCGACATGGGCTACCCTCCTTTATGAGAATTAAAAAAGACTTACGCGCAATAACCGCTTTGAAAGCGGATATTGCGCATAAGTCTCGTCGTTTCAGATAGCACCCGCGTGATTGCACGCAGAATGTGGATGATACCGCTCTTACCTTGATAAGAGCCGACTACTCCCCTATTGCAGAATCATTCTATCACTTTCCCGTCTTTCTTGTCAAACACTTTTTCGCCGTAGCCGTATTTTTTCCGCATGGCGATAAAGAAGATCAAGGTGGTTGCAAACGCCAACACCTCCGCCGCCGTCGCCGCAAGCCATACTCCGTCGAGTTCCAAAAGATACGCCATTAAAAGCACTGCGCCGCATTGGTATACGAGCGATCTTATTGAGGAGATCGCACCCGACACGAGCCCGTTATTGAGCGCCGTAAAGAACGCAGAGCCGAACACGCTGAATCCCATTAAAAGATAGCAGAAGGAGTACAGCCGAATGCCCCTTCTTGTCATAAGGAAAATTTCTTCCGACGTTGCAAAAATTTTCGCAAAGGGCGAAGCGCACCCCTCGGCAAGCGCGGTGAGCAATATTCCCAGAACGGCGACGATCACGAAGCCCTTTCGTTTGAGGTTTTTAAGCTCCTCTTTATCGCCCGCGCCGTAGTGGAATCCGACGACGGGCGCAGCGCCGAGCGAAAACCCGAAGAAGGTGTTAAAGAAAATCGTGCTCATGTACATGATGATCCCGTACGCGATCACGCCGTTGTCGCCTGCGATTTTCAAAAGCTCCGCATTATAAAGTATACTCACGACGGAAAAAGAAATGTTCGACAAAAGCTCGGACGCGCCGTTCGTGCAGGCGAGCACGAAGGACTTGAATTCGCATTTTGGCTTTGAAAGGTGCAGAAGACTGTTGTTTTTCTTGCGCGCAAAATAAATGATGGGCACGATCCCGCCGACCGCCTGACCCACGAGAGTTGCCGCCGCGGCACCCGCGAGCCCCCACTTGAATCCGAGAATGAACACTGCGTCGAACACGGCGTTTACAAGCCCCGCGGCAACCGTGATCAAAAAGCCGAGCGTGGATTTTTCCGCCGTGATCATGAGGCTTTGAAAGGAATACTGCAACATGACAAAGGGCATTCCGCAAAGACAGATAAATCCGTATAGAATTGCTTGCTCCACCGTTTCGGGCGTTGCGTCCGTGCCGAGAAGATTTGCAACAGGTTTGAGCGCCGCGATTCCCACACCGCCGAACAGTACTCCCGCCACGGCGACCGCGATAATAAGAAAGCTAAAATATCCGTTCGCCCGTTTTTCGTCGCCCTCGCCCAAGGTCTTTGCGATGAGCGCGCTTCCGCCCGAGCCGATCATCATGCCGATCGCGCTTAAAATCATGATATACGGAAAGATGAGGTTTAAGCCCGCAAATGCGGCGTCCCCCACGACTTTGGATACGAAAACTCCGTCCACGATCGTGTAGATAGAGGTAAACACCGCCATAATGACGGACGGCAGTGTAAAGCGCAACAGCTTGCGATATGTAAAATGTTCCGAAAGTTTGATTCTTTCCCGTTTCATAAAACTTAACCGATTATAAAAAAAGCGCGTCCCGAATTACGATCCGAGCGCACTCGACTTCTTTTCCGACTTTCCGACTGCGGTCGGAAGTCCTCCGAAGAACTCTTTAAGATTCATTACAGGGATTATATACAGACGCGTTATAATTGTCAATCATATAATGCGGCTATATAAAAATTTTTTATAAAACCTTCAAAATTTCCGGCGTGCGCTTCACGGAACAGGGCGCGGTATTCGCCGTGCAGTTTTCCGTTTTCAAAACGACCCCTTCGCGCTCCTCGATATAATTGAACGGGACTAAAACACGGTCGCCCGCCTTTACGGGAAACGGACTTATAAACCAACGCGGCGCACCGTCCACTTCCACTTTGACGAAGGTGTAAATCTGACCGTCTGCAATCACCCCGCCCGATAACGAATGAATCATAGCAACCTCTCTTGTCGATTTTCTTTTTGAATGGTTATCTGCAATCTATTCCCGTCGAGCGGGACCCTGCGAGACTTGCGGCGGAAAATGCAGAGCGCGAATTCACTTCAAGCGGTAGCATTTTCACGACCTTAGCAACTCACGGAATTTTGTTTTGCGTAGTAAAAGAAAATTCCGTGAATCAAAAGAGTGGCGCAAATACTTTTGCGATTTCCAAAATCCAGCGGAAAATCACGTTCCGCTTTGCCGATTCCTTCGTCTGCAATTCGGAGAGCGCGAAGGTCTCTTCAAAATCGACTTTCATCTCTTTGAGCGCCTTGGTCTTAAACATCAAAACGGCGTCCTCGTAGTGGTGCATCAAAGAGCGGTAGTCAAGATTGATCGTTCCCACAACGCCGATCTCGTCGTCGCACAAAAAGTTCTTCGCGTGGATAAAGCCCGGCGTGTACTCGTAAATCTTCACGCCCGCCTTGATGAGCGCCATATAGTTCGAACGTGTGAGCGCGAACACGATTTTCTTATCGGGAATCTTCGGCGTGACGATTCTTACGTCCACACCCCTCTGCGCCGCAAGGCAGAGCGCCTCGCGCAGTCTGTAATCGATAATCAGATAGGGCGTCGTAATATAGACGTAATTCTTCGCACTGCCCAAAATGTTCAAAAAGACGTCCTCGCCGATCTGCCGCTCGTAAATGGGGCGGGGTCCCGAGCCGTACGCCTGCACGATCCCCTCGTCCTCAAACGCCTCGTATTCGGGAATAAATTTTGCAAAATCCTCGTCCGATCTCTTTTGCATATTGTACATTCCGAGAAAGAGCAGGATAAGGCTCTTTACTCCCACGCCTTCGAGACGGAGAGCACTGTCCTTCCAATGCCCGTGCAGATGCAATTTGTTGATATACTCGTCGCCGAGGTTGAGCCCGCCCGTATAGGCGATCTTCCCGTCAACGACGACGATTTTGCGGTGGTCGCGGAAGTTGTGCACGTTCGTCACGACGGGCACGAACGGATTGAACTTCACGCACTTGATCCCCATTTTGCGCAGGGTGTTATAATATCTGACGTGCACGCGGCTCATGCTTCCGATATCGTCGTACATGACGCGCACCTCGACGCCCGCATTTACCTTGCGCCTCAAAACGTCTAAAACCGCGCTCCACATTTCCCCCTTCGCGATAATGAAAAATTCGAGGAAGATATACTTTTCCGCACGCTCCAAATCCTGCAAAAGCGCGTCGAAAAAACTTTCGCCGGAGGGAAAGTATTGCGTTTTGGTATTCGCATAGGCGACTGCGGAAGGCGTTGCAAGCGCAAGCGCCTCGCTGATATCGGCGCGGCTTTTGAGCGTTTCTTCGAGGTACTCCTTCGGAAGAGCGCGGCTCTGAAAGCGCTTCATCCTTTCGTAGAGAAGCCTGTACCGCCTTTGCTGTAAGCGCGTAATGCGGTTGTGCGAAAAGACGATATACATGGCTACCCCCAACGCGTTGAGGGTAACGATGCAGAGGATCCACGGGAGCTTTGTTTCGGGAAGCATATCGCGATTGACCACGTTCAATACGGCGACTACTTCCGAAAGCCAGGCGAGCGCAACGAGCGCGTAATATAGATAGACGGTATACTCGGGAAGATAGTGATCGAAAAGAAGGAGCGACATATAAATCGCGCCTCCGATCAGCGCGACCGTGCCCAGAAATATCAAAATGATCGTCAGCGCGACGAACGTAAACCGGCTGAACAGTTTTTTGAAAAATCTTCCCATACTTTTTTTGATTATTTCCCTAATTTACCAATGTAAACGGTGCAGGTTTCCGCTTTCGTTTAATCCTTCGAATTTGTTCTGCCTGAGCCCCTCATACACGGCGATCGCAACCGAGTTCGAAAGATTGAGGGAGCGGCTCTCTTCTATCATGGGAATGCGCACGCACTCTTCCTTGTGCTTGACTAAAAGCTCCTCGGGAAGTCCTTTCGTCTCCTTGCCGAACACAAGGTAGTCCCCCTTTTGAAAGCTCGCCTCCGTGTAGGCGCGGGGCGCTTTGGTCGTGAAGTAAAAGAAGTGCGCACATTTATCCGCCGAGGCAAGCACCTCTTCGAAGCTATTGTGCACGACTACTTGAACGAGATTCCAATAATCGAGACCCGCCCGCTTTAACTGCTTGTCCGAAATTTCAAAGCCGAGCGGCTTTACGAGGTGCAGGGTGCACCCCGTCGCGGCGCAAGTGCGCGCGATATTGCCCGTGTTCTGCGGAATTTCCGGCTCGACTAAAACGATATGAAACATAGAGTTTTTTCCCTCATTTATCATGCGTAAAATCTTCTTTTTTAGATTACATTTTTTTGCCCTGTTTGTCAACGGTTTGACTTTTCTTTAATCAAATTTTCATTTTTCGGAAACGTTAAAAAACCGAACGGAGTTCCCGTTCGGTTTTTTTATTCGTTAGTACTTATCTGATATATTTGCCGCCTTCGCCTTCGCGGATACGGAACATCTGGATTTCGTCGCCGCTCATTGCGTCAACGTACACTAAGAAGGTGTCCGTTTCGGTGTAGCAAGCGATTTCGTAAGCGAGTACTTCTTCGTCGTTAATCGCAATCAACGTAAGATTTACTTCATAGGGAGTAAGGTCTTTGCTGATGACATCAAGCGCCGCGTTCTCGCCGACTTCAGGCTCGGAGAAGCTGCGTTCGGTATGGTTGAAGAGATAACCCGAAGCGTCGATACCGACGACTCTGCCCTTCTCTTCGCACACGCGCACCTTAATGGATTCGGGGTATACGCGTACGCCGCCCTGCTTGCTCACGTAAGTGATATTCGCAACCATGCCCGTATCGGAGAGGAAGCTCGCCTCTACGTCCTTGATTCCGAGCGAAGCAAGATATTCTCTTGCAAGCTGGTCGCAGGTCTCCAAATCGAAGTTCTTCTGGTGGCATTCTTCGTAAGTGTCGAAGAAGATAAGTTTGCCGCCGTTCTTCGTGATTTCCGCATAGATTTCGTTACCGTTCTCGTCGGTCAGAACGAAGTTATAAAGTCCTGCGCCGTGCGCCGTGCCCTCGCCCGTCATGCGGGTTTCAGTGACGTGATAGCCGTTGAAGTAATCCTTAACAAGCTGTTCGGCGCGTTCCGAAGTGATTTCCTCCTGCTTTGTAAGCTGGTTTTCGCCTACGTTGCCTTCCCCCGAGAATGGCGCGTCCACAATATTTTCGGGGTCTTTATGCGTGCCCTGTCCCGCTTCGGAGAACTTGTTCTGCATATCGCTCTTGCCGCCGTTCATGAATGCGTGAAGATCGCCGTCATCCATGTTCATAACGATGTCGTTGAGCTCGTTATAGAGCGCCGAGTTGACTTCGTAGAGATAGTTCACGGTGTTGAGCTCGGTATCGGTGAGCGTCTTGCCCGAGGCGAGCTTGTTAAGAAGCCGTCTTGCATAGCTGCCCGTGCGGTTGACGAAGGACGAGATATCCGTGCTCGTCGCAGAGTCCACGGGAATGCGTTCGAGCGCGCTCTCCATGAGCTCGCTGTCTACAAGGAGGTCGGTCAACAGCTTGCGCTGTTCCTCGCTGCCCGTAGAAACTCTGAGCTTCGAAAAGTTGTTGTCCATATCCTCGGATACGGAGACCATTTCGTACAGCGTGGAACGATACCCGCTTGTAGCTTCCATATCCATTTCGTTCATGCGCACCGCGCCCGCAGTCACTACGGTCGCAAGCGCAAGAGCCGCCGTGCCCAGAGAGATAACCGCGGCAAGCCAGCCGCCGAAGCCGGGCGCGTGCTTTCTGCGCTCCGTATTTTGTTCGCGCTTGTGCTTTCTGTTTTCCGCCTTTCTCTCGCGCGCCGCTTCCCGCGCCGCCGCCTTTCTCTCGCGCGCCTTGTCGCGTGCTTCGTGCTTTTTACGGCGAAGGGCAATGCGCTCCTTCTTCTCACGGGCGATACGCTTCTGCTTTTCCGCTTTGGATTCGTTTTTCAGCATTTCGCGCCGCGCCGCCTTTTCTGCGCGCTGTTCGAGCTTTTTCTCTTTGAGCGCCGCCTTCTTTTCCTGCTTTGCCTGAATGCGCTCCGCCTTCTTCTCTTTCAGCGCCGCCTTTTTCTCTAACTTCTTCGCTTTGAGAGCGGCTTTCTTTTCGAGTTTCTTCTCTTTGAGCTTTGCGCGCTTCAAGAGCTTCTCTTCCTTTTTGGCGGCCTTCTTTTTCGCTGCCGCAAGCCGCTTTTCGGCAGCCGCCTTTTCCTTTGCTTCCGCCTTCTTGCGCTTTGCTTCTTTCTTTGATAATTTGAGTGCGGGCTCCTTCTTCGGCGTGGATTTCTTTACGCTCTTTTTCTTGGAAGCCGTCTTTTTCACGGGCTTTTTCGTCTCCGTTTTTTCGGCTTCGTAAGCGGTTTCCTTTTCCACTCTCTCTACTTTCTTCGCCCCGCTCGATACGTTTTTTCCGATTTCCTTTTTCATATCTCCTCCTTACTTAAATGGCAAATACGTGTTTGCCGATGGTCGTCACCGTCTGACGGGTGAAAATCCACGCGCTCGTAGACTTGGCGGGATTATAGTAGTAGATTGCCCCGTAGGTGGGGTCCCAGCCGTTCATCGCGTCGCGCGCCGCGTTGTATGCGGTTTGGTTGGGTTCGAGGTTGATCTGCCCGTCCGCAACCGCCGTAAAAGCGCCCTTCTGATAAATGATCCCCGAGATGGTGTTGGGGAAGCTGGGGCTCTTCAAGCGGTTCATGATGACCGCGCCGATCGCAACCTGACCCGTGTAGCTCTCTCCTCTGCCTTCCGCGTAGATCGCCTTCGCCATAAGGTACAAATCGGACGAGCTGTAATTACCCGACGACGAGGGTTTGTTTTGAGAGTTCCCGTTGAGCGAGTTATACGATTCGTTCATGCCGAGCGCCGCGTAAGTGGATTTACCCACAACGCCGTCCGCCGTCAAGCCGTTCTTCTTTTGGAACGCGACGACCGCCTTTTTCGTTCCCGCGCCGTAGACTCCGTCTACCGCGCCCGAATAGTAGCCCCATTGTTTCAATCTGCGTTGAACTTCCTTGACTTCATTGCCCTTGCTTCCCTGACGGAGCACGGCGGCGTCCACCGAAAGTTCGATCGCTGTTTCGGCTGCCTGACGGTCGTGGCTTACTGCAATCGCCGTGACGGACGCCGCGGCGGAGGCGGTAAGAGCAAGCGTCAATGCGCCGATTGCCAAAAACTTCTTCATAATTTCCTCCTACGCACAATTTGAGCAGTCGGAAAAAATTTATGCGAAATTATTCCTACGTATTTTTCGTCCGCCCCGCGACGTTCCGCGGCACGCAAAAAAAGCGCACCCCGCAGGGTGCGCCCTTTATTTGTAATCTTAATCGTTAAAATAATAGAACATTCTCAAATCGTTTTTCGTGCGAAGCTGTAATTCGAACATATGCAAGTGGTGATTGAGCTCCAACAGCTTTGCGGGTCTGTATATCTCTCCGCGTAAGATAATGCGGTTTGCGGAATGATATTCCTCGGTAATGACCGCTTCCGAAGTCTGCAACTTCTTGATAAAATCCTCGATGTTCAGTTTCTTCGTGCGGTAATAGGTCTGCTCGTTTTCTTTGGGGATAACTTCCGTTAAGAAGATATTCATGACCTCTTCGTCGCCCTCTATGGAGAGCATTGCGTCATCCGTTCTGTCGTCAACTCTCTTTAAGAATCCGTCCTTCAAAACGAGATTCACGTAGGAATCGTTATACTTCACGTTTTCGATTCTGCACCCGTTCAAGCACAACATAGGGTATGCGTTAAATTTTTTGTAACGAAATAACATAGTTTGCTCCACGGACCCGCACGTCAACGAGTATAATATTCTACATATATTTTATACCCTTTTTTCGTGCTTTGCAACCATATTTCACTAAAAAATACAAAATCTCTGCAAGTATTTTTTGGATTTTTCATAAAACAAGCCCCTGCGCTAAGCGCAGGGGCTCTTGAAAACTTCTTATTACTTGTTCATTCCTTCCTGAACTGCAACCGCGACTGCAACCGTCGCACCGACCATGGGGTTGTTACCCATACCGATAAGACCCATCATCTCGACGTGCGCGGGAACGGAAGAGCTACCCGCAAACTGCGCGTCGGAGTGCATTCTGCCCATCGTATCGGTCATGCCGTACGAGGAAGGTCCTGCCGCCATGTTGTCGGGGTGGAGCGTTCTGCCCGTGCCGCCGCCCGAAGCCACCGAGAAGTACTGAACGCCGTTCTCGCAGCACCACTTTTTGTACGTGCCCGCAACGGGGTGCTGGAAACGCGTGGGGTTGGTGGAGTTACCCGTAATGGAAACGCCGACCTTTTCGAGCTTCATGATAGCAACGCCTTCGGGAACGTTATCCGCGCCGTAGCACTTGACCTTCGCGCGGGGACCGTCCGAATAGGGAACTTCCTTCGTGACCGTGACCGTTTCGGTATAGGGATCGAACACCGTTTCGCAGTAGGTGAAGCCGTTGATACGCGAAATAATGAACGCCGCGTCTTTGCCGAGACCGTTGAGGATAACGCGAAGCGGATTCTTACGGACTTTATTTGCGTTCATTGCAATGGAGATCGCGCCCTCCGCAGCCGCGAAGGATTCGTGCCCTGCGAGGAAGCAGAAGCAATCCGTCTCTTCGGAAAGGAGCATTTTACCGAGGTTTCCGTGACCGAGGCCTACCTTTCTGTTCTCCGCAACCGAGCCGGGAATGCAGAAGGACTGCAAGCCGATACCGATTGCCGCCGCCGCGTCCGCCGCCTTTTTGCAGCCTTTCTTGATTGCGATCGCCGCGCCCACCGTGTAAGCCCAAACCGCGTTTTCGAAGCAGATGGGCTGCGTGCCGCGCACGAGCTTATCGCAGTCTACGCCCTTAGAAAGGCAAATTTCTTTGCACTCCTCCACGGACTTGATACCGTTTTCTTTGAGCACCTTATTGATCTTTTCGATTCTTCTTTCATAACCTTCGAACAAAGCCATTGTTACTCCCTCCTTATTCCTTACGGGGGTCGATGTATTTCACCGCGCCCTGTTCTTTTGTAAATCTGCCGTAGTGTCCCATCGCCTTCTCCCAAGCCTCGTTGGGGGTGCTCCCCTTCTTGATGAAGTCGGTCATTTTGCCGAGGGATACGAACTCGTAGCCGATTACCTGACTGTCTTTATCGAGCGCAAGGCGGGTAACGTAGCCTTCCGCCATTTCGAGATAGCGAACGCCCTTCTTCGCCGTGCCGTACATCGTGCCGACCTGCGAACGGAGTCCCTTACCCAAATCTTCAAGCCCCGCGCCGATAGTAAGTCCGTCGTCCGAGAACGCGGACTGCGTTCTGCCGTATACGATTTGCAGGAACAGCTCGCGCATTGCGGTGTTGATCGCGTCGCACACGAGGTCGGTATTGAGCGCTTCGAGAATGGTCTTGTGGGGAAGGATTTCCGCCGCCATTGCCGCCGAGTGCGTCATACCCGAACAGCCGATCGTCTCGACGAGCGCCTCTTGAATGACGCCCTCTTTCACGTTGAGCGTCAGCTTGCACGCGCCCTGCTGCGGTGCGCACCAGCCGATACCGTGCGTGAATCCGCTGATGTCGGTAATTTGTTTTGCGCAGACCCACTTGCCCTCTTCGGGAATGGGAGCGGGATCGTGTTTAGGTCCCTTCTGAACGCAACACATTTCTTCTACTTCACGAGAATATTGCATTTGTTTTCCTCCAAATAAAATTTCCGTTTTGTATTGTAACATACATTGGAAAAAATTTCAATATCTTGTCCGAAATTTTTTAAGAGATTTTTCATTCGTTTTGAACAAACCCCGCTCCTTTCGGAGCGGGGTTATGAACTATTCTTCTTTCAATCCGTCTACGGCAATGCGGAAGCCCTGGCGAAAGCCCCGCTTAAAATAGTAGCATAATTCCTTGACTGTTACACAACTTTTGGCAAACTGATATTCTTCGAAAGCCTGCACCGCTTTCTCGTTATCTTTTATAAATTCCATAAACGCGCGTTCTTTTTCTTCTAACCCCGCCTTTTTGCACTCTTCGTATAACTGCGGACTACTGACCGCGTCATATTCCCAACAAAATAAATCATCGATTGCCGAATCCATTTTTATCCTCCATGTACTTTAATTGTATTGCCTCTATCGAGGCATGTCAAGTATTTTTGCCTCAAAAGTGGCAAAATAAATCCATGGAGAATTTTGCTACAAGATTAAAAGAACTAAGAACTGAAAAGAATCTTTCGCAAGTACAGCTTTCCAAAGCAACGGGATTGAGTAGAAGCGTTATCGGATATTGGGAAAGCGGTAAAAAGCACCCTACTTCTCCCGCTATCATTACTCTTGCAAAATACTTTAACGTAACGACGGATTATTTACTTGGAGTTACAGACGATTAAAAATTCAAAGCCCCCGCGCACTTTGTGCGCGGGGGCTTTCTTATAATTCTTATTTTAGATCAAAAGCTATAGCCGTCAAGGCATCGCAGAACGAACCGCCAAACGCACTAATGGTCGACCGTAAACAT
>JAIDSX010000055.1:0-8641 GCA_029060985.1 Clostridia bacterium
ATCAGCCTCGGTCTCGTGTTCTAGGTGATGTGTATAAGAGACTGTTACAATGCCGTCCTTATAAGCGGTCACGCTGATGACGAGGTCGGAAAAGTGCCTTTCCGCGATCCCCGCGTTCATGGCAACGCCCCCGCCCACCGTCGTCGGAATTCCCGCAAACGGCTCGAAGCCCGTCACGGAATTCTTTTCGGCAAAAGCAAGTAATTCCCCGCCTGTAACGCCCGCGCCCGCATACAGTCTCTCGCCCAAAACGAGTTTTTTCATACGGTTAAACCGTACGACGACCCCTTCGTATCTGCCGTCCCGCGGAAGAACGTTTGCTCCCGCGCCTAAAAAGCAATGGGGAATCCCGTTGCGTTCGAGAAAGTTCAAACATTCTGCCGCCTCTTCGGTATTCGAGGGAGAAACCGCAAGCGCGGCCTTTCCGCCGCTGCCGATACAGGTATGCATCGCAAACGAAAAATCGCGCTCCGTCTCTAACGTAGGGAAACGTTCCGTAAACTGTCTAAAAGCGTCCAAAACAGCACTCCTATCATTTTAACATATTTTCTTGCCGAACTCAAACGTTTTTCAGAAATTTATCAAGATTTTTTATCGCCTCGTTCCCCGTTGCCGCGTTGCGCATGGCGCTTAGAGAATCGCCGTCCGTAAAGGCGCTGACGGTACGAAGCGCCGCGCCGTCCTTGACGGGAAACATTCCGATCGTGTCAAGCTCCTTTTGCACCTCTTCGGAGAGAAGCGTTTCGACGAGCGCAAGACAGTCCTCCCGCTTTTCCGCCGACAAAACGGAAATATATTGGTATAGATCGCAGAACTCGTTGAGCGATTTTTCATAAACCTCTACGCCGCGCGATACGAATCTGCATTTGTCGCGCTGCGTGCCCAAAAGATAGCGGTACTGCCCGTTCAGAAAGGCGACGTAGGCGGAGAGAGAATCTATCCGCTCCCCCGAAAGGTTGTTGAGCGCCGCCGCGACCTCCACAAGATTCCTTCCGCCGACGGAGATCGCAGTCGAGCCCGACTCTTCGAAATCGTCCGTCAATGAAAACAGGTAATATTCGCCGCGGCACCAGGGATAGGCGTAGCACCCGCTCTCCGTTTCGCCGCCCGCAAAGGAGTACGGAAGCGGAAGCGAGCTCTCCAAATACGCCGAAACGCCGATTCCGAAAGAGAGAACGTCGGGGCATTCTCCCGCGGCAAAGGCGCGCGTCGCCCCCTCCTCGGTGTAGGAGGAAATCAAGTAATACACGCCCTTATTCTTTTTTTCAATTTTAGAAGCGGCGCGTTTTATAAAGTTCGTCCGTGATCCCTTGCCGCCCTCGAAGGTATCTACGTTCCAAACTCTTATGACCCTTTTGACCTCCTCGCCCTTGCCCTCTTTTTGGGAACGGGGATAGAAAGAAACGGTCAGTATGATGACTAAAATCAACATAAACGGCAGAGCTATTTTCAATCCGGAAAACAGCCGTTTTATTTTATAAAATTTCATAAAACTATTCTATTAAACTTTTTTCCAGCTTAGACTTTTGAAAAATCAAGAAGGGCGTCCGAAAACGCCCTTCGCGTTTTTGCACTCCCCGAAAAATCCGGAAAGAACAAAAACGATATATAATGAAAGCGGTTTCCCGCCAAAAAAAGTTTGCGTAACTTTATTTGCAATATTCGCGGGAAATAAAAAAAGAGGGATTCCCCTCTTTTCTTTTTCGTTTAGTGCCTCTTTTGGTAGCTGTCACAGCAAGTGCAGTGTTCGCAGTCGCAGGTGTTTCCAACGTGGATACAATCGAGTTCGCAATGCATACCGTCTTGATTGAATTTGCAGTCGGTAACGCCGCAGGAAACGCCGTCGTTGATTCTTTTTGCCATTTCCGCCCCTCCTTATCAGCTATTATGGGCATTTTCCCGAAAAGTATACCGAAGGGTTGACAAACTACCCGCTTTCCTATAAAATGAATAGAAAGGAGTACCACTATGAAAGTTATTTTGAAACAAGACGTAAAAGGCAGCGGAAAGAAGGGCGCGGTCATCGAGGTATCCGACGGATACGCGAAAAACTTTCTTCTGAAAAAGGGACTTGCCGAAGTCGCTACCGCGGGCGGAATCAACGAGGCGGAGCAAAAACGCACCGCGGACGAATTCCACAAGGCGGAAAACGTGAAGGCGCTCAAAGAGCTTGCGGCAAAATTGAACGGCACGGAAGTCTCGGTAAAGATTCGCACGGGCGAAAACGGCAAAGTATTCGGCTCGGTGACAACGGCGCATATCTCCTCCGCCCTCTCCGAGCTCGGCTACGAAATCGACAAAAAGAAAATCACCGCAAAGGACGCCATGAAGAGCGTGGGCACATATGAAGCCGAAATCCGCTTTATGGAAGGCGTCACCGCAAAAATCAAAGTCAACGTATTGCCTCTTTAAGGTGAATCAATGAAATTAAAAAAGCTGACCGCGCTTTTGTTGGGCGCACTTTTATCCGTTTCGACAATTTCTTTTGCCGCTTGCGGAAAAACACCTGACTCTTCAAACGAGAACGAAGAGAATAATACCTTGGATTCCGACGATACTACGACTCCTTCTCCCGATCTCGATCCTGACGCAGAAGACCCGACGGGAAAAGGACTTACCCTTTCGCACGAAGGCGGCGCTTATAGCGCGCCCTTTGCGCTTACGGTAACGCCGAAAAACAAGAATAACCGTATGTATTATACGTTGGATTGCACCGAGCCCACCGTGGAGTCATCTCGGCTTACAAAGGAATTGAGTATCTCAGACAACTCCTCCGCGCGCGACTACAAGCTGACGCGCGCCGTTACGCAGAGCAATCGATATACCTACGGCGTGTATTCTTACGAAACGGGAAACGAATGCACCGTATTAAAGCTCTTGGAGACAGACGAGGACGGCAACGAAATTGCGCGTAAAACGGTGAGCTACTTTATAAGAAGCGGCGGAAAAGACTATTTCACCCTTCCCGTCGTGAGCATTTCCATGCCGCACGAGAATGCGGTCAACTTCTACAACGACATTGAAAACGAGCCTAAGGAACGGGCGAACGTTGAATATTTTGACTTTAAGAATAACGAGAGGTTTGCGCTCAATTCGCAGATAAAAGTAGGCGGAAACTGGACGAAGGGATTTGCCTACCGCACGATAAATCTGAATTTCAACAAGGACGAAAACGGCAAAAAGAACACGCCCGTAAAGGTTGCTCTTTTCGGCGAAAGAAAGGCGCGGAACGGTGAAAAGCTGACGAATTTCAAGCGATTCCGCCTTCATTCGGGCGGAAACTCGCAGCTCATCACCTGGTTTGGCGACGCGTTTACGCAAAAGGTTGCGGCGGAAGTCCCCTATAACGGCTCTTATTTGCAGGTGGCGACCACGGGCTACCGTCCCGCCGAAGTGTATTTGAACGGCGAATACTGGGGCGTATACGCGATCCGCGAGCACTACTCCGACGTCTATTTCGAGCAAAATTACGGCGTAAATAAGGACGATGTCGTTTTGATTGACCGCACGACGACGGCAAATAACACCTACCGCTTCGAGGTTGCGGAGGACTGCGAAGAAAAAACGGGGAACGCCCTTGCGGAAGAGTTCTTTAACTTCCTATCTAATAACAATTTTAATTCTTCGAGTAGCTACCAACAGCTCTGCGAAAAAGTCGATATTGACAGTCTTATCGACTTAGTGCTCGTACACGCCTACGCGGGCAACTGGGACTTCATGAACAACAACATCAAAATGTGGCGCACGGCGCACGTAGATCCCTCAAACCCCTACGCCGACGGCAAGTGGCGTTTCTGTTTGCACGATCTGGATTTCTCGTTCGAACAGCAATGGGGCGACAACGGGATTTATCATGCGAACGGTTATCTTTTGGAAGATAACGATAATTGGGTAAGCCATCAGAACTACTCTTTGCTTCCCCACTATACAAGCAGTTTGGATAATATTCAATACCGCCCCGGTCGGAACTATCTCGACTTCTATTTGGGTCAGGCAAATCTTACTTATAACGGCGTCGGATATTTGCCGAAAACGCTTACTTGTTTGCTCTCCTCCCCTATGCAAAACTCCGAATTCCAAGCTAAAATCTTAGCGCGGGCAACGGCGGTAAAAACGATTTACGCCTCCAACGAAGCAACGGAAATTTTGACGGCAATGCGCAATGAAATTTCCGCTCCCATGCAACGCCACCTCCGCCGTTGGATCCACACCGACGCAGACGGTAGCAGCAACACGTTTACCTATACCAAATGGTACAATAACGTAAGCAATACCGCTACCGTACTCTACGACAGACCACGCATGAAAGATTATTTGAATTACTTCGGCGGCGGCTATATGTATCAAAACGCAGACTACTTCGAACGGCAGGTGGAAGCCGCAATTTACCGGTTTAACCGCAGTTATTAAGAGCAATAAAAAAGGCCCGTCCTTACTGCAAGGACGGGCTTTTTTTAATATTTATGTGTGACATAATACTTTGTAAAATTCGTTTTTACGGCAATTTGATCTCATAAAGGTCTTTTTCGGGCAGTTTTTTGGTGGAATCGTTCACAAATTTCTTAACTTCCGATGCACCCTTTTCTACGGGAATATTCACGCCCGCGCCCGCAACACAACCGCCGGGACACGCCATACCTTCAATCAGACAGCCGTTCTTTTTGCCCGCCTTGGCAAGCAGAAGAACTTTTTTACAATCGGCAAGCCCTTCCGCGTGCTCGATCTTTACTTCAACGTCGGGATAATATTCGCGGATACAGCCTTCGATCGCGGAGGCAACACCGCCCGCAACGCCGTACCCTCTTCCCGCGCCCGAAGCGTCGTGAATGGGCTCTTCCTTATCGAATTTCGAAAGGTCGATCCCGCGCGCCTCGAAGATCGCCGCAAGCTCCTCAAACGTGATTACAAAGTCAACGTCGCTTCGAACAGTTCTGCGCATCGCTTCGAGCTTCTTTGCAGCGCAAGGACCTATAAAGACGACGCGTGCGTTCGGCATTTTCTGCTTAATGGAACGTGCAGTCGCAACCATCGGCGTGAGCGCGTTGGAAATTTTGTCGATCGTTTCGGGGAACTGCGTCTTTGCGAGCATACTCCACGAGGGACAGCAGGACGTCAAAAGGAACGGGAGCTCGCCCGTAGCGACTTCCGTCGCGTAATGGTGCGCCTCCGTCGCCGCGCCTACGTCCGCACCCTGCGCGACTTCGAACACCTCTTTGAAGCCGAGCTCTTTGAGCGCCGCATTGATTTTCCAAAGGGAAACGTTCGGACCGAATTGCCCGATAATGGCGGGCGCAACTTCCGCAACGACCTCGTCCCCTTTCTTGATCGCCTGAATGAGCTGATAAATCTGCGACTTATCCGCGATCGCCCCGAAGGGACAGCTGATCATGCACTGCCCGCAGGCGACGCAGATATCCGTATTGATTTCCGCGCGCCCCAAAGAATCGTTCCTGATCGCTCTTACGCCGCACGCCTCTGCGCAGGGGCGTATCTTGTGAATGATCGCCTCGTAAGGGCAGGATGCTTTGCACTTACCGCACTTGATACACTTATCCTGAATAATTTCGGCGCGCCCGTCCTTTCCGACTGTGACCGCATCCTTGGGGCAGACGTTGATACAATACCGCGCCACGCACGCGCGGCACATATCGGTGACCGCGTACATATTCTCTTCGCACTTTGCGCAAGCGGAAGGAATCACCTGCATGAGCGGCGGCTCGTAATACTTATCGGAAATGTTGCTGGATTCAAGTCCGTTCGTAATGTGCGACGGACGGTCCTGCGGATTCAGCGACATACCCAAAGCAAGGCGCACCCGCTCGGAAGCGATTGCCCTTTCGCGGTAGACGCTCTCGCGGTAGCGCGGAATCTCGGAAGGCGTAATCTTATAGGGAATCGCCTCGATATCGCTTACGAGGTTTTTCGACTCGTAAGCGACGCGTGCGATTTCCACGAAAACTTTTCTTCTGATTCTTACGACGTTCGTTTCAAATCCTTTATTCATACTTCACTGTGTTTTCCGTAATAAGCGTTCAAATACATCTGCTTGATTTCGCTCATGAGCGGATAGCGGGGATTTGCGCCCGTGCATTGATCGTCGAACGCCTCTTCGGTCATGGCGTCGAGCTTTTCGAGGAACTGCTCCTCCGTGACCCTGTCGCCAAGCGCCTCTTTAATGGACTTGGGCTGACCGACTGCCGCTTGCAGCTCTTTGAGCTTCTTGATAAGGGATTCGACGAGCTCGTCGTCCGTCTTGCCCTTCAAACCGCAATATTTTGCAACGTCGGCATATCTTGCTTTGCAGTGCGGGTATGCATACTGCGGGAAAGTACCCATCTTCGTAGGCTTTTCCGCGCTGTTGAAGCGAATGACCTCTTCGAGCATCAACGAGTTCGCCATGCCGTGCGGGATATGCCAGTAAGCGCCGAGCTTGTGCGCCATGGAGTGGCATACGCCGAGGAACGCGTTTGCAAACGCAATACCTGCCATGGTCGAAGCGTTCGCCATTTTTTCACGCGCGATCGCGTCGTGCCCGCCCTTTTCGTATGCGCTCGGCAGATAGTCGAAGATAAGTTTGACTGCTTCTTTTGCAATACCGTTCGTAAAGTCGGTCGCCATAACGGAGGCGATCGCTTCAAGCGAATGGCTCATTGCGTCGATACCCGAACAGGAGGTAAGTCCCTTGGGAATGGACATCATAAGGTCTGCATCGACGATTGCAACGTCGGGCATGAGCTCATAGTCCGCAAGCGGATATTTCGAGCCCGTGACCTCGTCCGTGATAACGGCGAACGGCGTAACTTCCGAGCCCGTACCTGCGGTCGTGGGAATCGCAACGAAGAGCGCCTTATCCCCCATGTGCGGGAAGGTGTAAATTCTCTTGCGGATATCCATAAAGCGCATCGCCATATCCAAAAAGTCGATTTCGGGATGTTCGTACATGACCCACATGATTTTTGCCGCGTCCATGGGCGAACCACCGCCGACTGCGATAATGACGTCGGGTTTGAAATCGCGCATCAACTTCACGCCTTCGTTTGCACAGGCGATCGTAGGATCGGGGGTCACGTTGAAGAAGGTCGCGTGGGTAATCCCCTCTGTGTCGAGAATTTCGGTGATCTTCTTCGTGAAGCCGCTCTCATACAGGAAGGAGTCGGTAACGATAAACGCTTTCTTTTTGTTATAGACTTCCTTTCCGAGTTCCTTTAAGGCTACGCCAAGGCAGCCGCGTTTGAAGTATAATTTTTCGGGCGCTCTGAACCACAACATATTTTCTTTCCTCTCCGCAACGGTTTTGATATTTAATAAATGTTTTACGCCTACGTTTTCCGACACCGAGTTGCCGCCCCAGCTTCCGCAGCCGAGCGTCAAGGAAGGCGGGAACTTGAAGTTGTAAAGATCGCCGATACCGCCCTGCGAGGAAGGCGTATTGATGACGATTCTGCACGCCTTCATGGTGTTGCGGAAGAACTCGATCTTGTCCGCCCCCGTTTCCACGTTAATATAGAGCGAAGCGGTGTGACCCAAGCCACCGTCTTTTACGAGGCGGTCTGCTTTTGCAACTGCGTCTTCAAAGGATTCAGCCTTATACATTGCAAGCACGGGAGAAAGTTTTTCGTGCGCGAACTCTTCGGTAGGCTCTACCGATTCCACTTCGCCGACCAAGACCTTCGAGCCCTTGGGCGCGGTGAAGCCGGAGAGCTCTGCGATCGTGCAGGCGCTCTGCCCTACGATCTTTGCGTTGAGCGCACCGTTGATGATGATCGTCTTTCTGACCTGCTGCGTCTCCTCGGGCGTAAGAACGTAAGCCCCGCGAAGCTGTAATTCCTTTTTATATTCATCGTAAATATCTTTGACGACGATGACCGACTGCTCGGAAGCGCAGATCATGCCGTTATCAAAGGTCTTGGAGTGCAGCACGGAAGAAACCGCAAGCTGGATATCCGCGGACGAATCGACGACCGCAGGCGTGTTGCCTGCTCCGACGCCGAGCGCGGGTTTTCCGGAAGAATACGCCGCCTTTACCATGCCGGGACCGCCCGTTGCAAGGATCAAGTCCGCTTCGCGCATGACCATTCCCGAAAGCGGAACGGTGGGCATATCGATCCAGCCGATAATATCCTCGGGCGCGCCCGCCGCAACGGCGGCTTCCAAAATGACTTTCGCCGCCTCAATGGTGCTCTTCTTTGCTCTCGGGTGCGGGGAAATGATCAAGCCGTTTCTCGTCTTTAAGCAGAGAAGGCATTTGAAAATTGCCGTCGACGTGGGATTCGTCGTGGGAATGACCGCAGCGACAACGCCGATGGGCTCCGCAATGCGGGTATATCCGAAGCTCTCGTTCCGTTCGATGACCCCGCAGGTTTTTTCGTTTTTATAGGCGTTATAGATATACTCGGCGGCGTAGTGATTCTTGATCACCTTGTCCTCCACGATACCCATTCCCGTCTCTTCGACTGCCATTTTTGCGAGAGGAATCCTCATTTTGTTTGCGGCAAGCGAAGCGGAATAGAAGATCTTGTCCACTTGCTCCTGCGAATACGTTGCGAATTTTGCCTGCGCCGCTCTTACCTTTTCGAGCATTTTCGAAAGCGTCGCTTCATCGCTTACGACGAAGTCTTTCATGCACTACCTCCAATTATAA
>JAIDSX010000055.1:8651-15620 GCA_029060985.1 Clostridia bacterium
TATAATACGTTTTTATTTGAACAGCCCAAGCCTTAACTTACAGACTGCCGTAATAAATTCTAAACGATATCCAATGAATTGTCAATACTTTTACCAAAATTTTCCTCGCGGATTTTTTCACGGATTTTAATATGAAAAACGCGCTTCCCTTTTGATTGGAAACGCGTATTCAGGTTTTGTTCAGTTCTCGATTTCCCGAATCTGTTTTTCTATTTTTGCCTTCATATCAAGGTATTTATCAAGTTTTTCACGCTCCGCATCGACGAGGTTTTTGGGCGCTTTGGCAATGAAATTAGCATTTGCAAGTTTTCCGCCCGCACGGGAAATTTCGCCCATAATGCGGTCAAGCTCCTTTTCGAGGCGCTTCTTTTCCTCTTCGAGATTCACCATATCGCCGAGCGGAATAAAGAACTGACCCAAATCGCACACCTGCGAAACGGTTTTCCCCTCCACTTCGCTGCCGTTTGAAATAAATTCGATTCCCGAAAGTCCCGCAAGACGGGTGAGCGAGCCGCGGTTTACGCTGACAAGCCGCTTGGAATCGGTCACAAGATAGAGGTGTACCTTCTTTGCGGCGGGGCAGTTTACCGTTACTTTGACGGCACGCACCGTTTTCACGAGGTCGATGATCCCTTCAAAGGTCTTTGCTTCCTTTTTATAGGAGAGCTTCATATTATAGCGGGGATAGTCCGCCGTCATGATGCTCCCCTTCACGTTCGGAAGATAGGAATAAATTTCTTCCGTAACGAAGGGAATAAACGGATGCAAAAGCTTTACGGTATTTTCAAGCACGAACAAGAGCACGCCGAGCGCGTTCTTATTTTTCTCCGCGTCCTCGCCGTAGAGCGCGGGCTTGCTTAGTTCGATATACCAATCGCAGAAGTCGTTCCAAACGAAGTCTGTGAGCTTGTCCACCGCGATCCCCAAATCGTATTTTTGAAGAGAAAGCGTAACTTCGCGGATCGTGGAAGTCAATCGGGAGATGATCCAGCGGTCAACGGGCTGTAATTTGATATCCTCAAACTTCGGAATTTTCTTATCCTTCACGTTCAAAAGGACGAAGCGCGCCGCGTTCCAGAGCTTGTTGATAAAGTTGCGCGCCGCCTCCACCTTCGCATCGGTAAACCGTGAATCGTTTCCTGGTGCAATTCCTGTTAAAAGCGCAAGGCGCAGAGAGTCCGTTCCGTATTTTTCGATGACCTCCAAGGGGTCTATCCCGTTCCCAAGCGTTTTGCTCATCTTGCGCCCCTGCTCGTCGCGCACGAGCCCGTGAATTAAAACGTCCTGGAAAGGCACTTTCTCCGTCTGCTCGATTCCCGAAAACATCATGCGCATGACCCAGAACGGAATAATGTCGTAGCCCGTAACGAGCACGTCCGTCGGATAGAAATATCTGAAATCCTCCGTCTGATCCGGCCAGCCGAGCGTGGAGAACGGCCAAAGCGCGGAAGAAAACCAGGTGTCGAGCACGTCCTCTTCCTGATCGAGATGCGTCGAGCCGCACTTCGGGCATTTTTCAGGCGTTTCGGGTGCGCAAATCACTTCTCCGCAGTCGCGGCAATACCAAACAGGAATGCGGTGCCCCCACCAAAGCTGACGGGAAATACACCAATCCTTGATATTTTCAAGCCAATTATAGTATATTTTTGCAAAGCGCGCAGGTGTGAATTTCGTCTTATTCTTCATGACCGCGTCGATCGCAGGCTTTGCAAGAGGCTGCATTTTTACAAACCATTGCTTGGAAACGATGGGCTCTACGACGGCGTGACAGCGTTGGCAGTGACCCACGTTGTGCGTATGCGGCTGAATTTTTACGAGGAAGCCGAGTTTTTCCATTTCGGCAACGATCTGCTTTCTCGCCTCGTATCTGTCGAGCCCCGCAAAGCGCCCCGCCTCTTCGTTCATTTTTCCGTCGTCGTTCATTACGCGGATCATGGGAAGGTCGTGTCGAAGCCCTACTTCGAAGTCGTTGGGATCGTGCGCGGGCGTGATTTTCACTGCGCCCGTTCCGAATTCGGGATCGACGTAAGCGTCTGCAACGACGGGGATTTTACGACCCGTCAAAGGCAATAAAAGCATTTTTCCGACGAACGAAGCGTAACGCTTGTCCGCAGGATTGACGGCGACAGCAGTATCTCCGAGCATCGTCTCGGGACGGGTGGTCGCGATGGTGATTTTTTCGTCCGAGCCCTCCACGGGATAGGTAAAATACCAAAAATTGCCCGCGTCCTCGGAATATTCCACTTCCACGTCGGACAGCGCGGTCTTGCACTGCGGGCACATATTGATAATGCGGCTTCCGCGGTAGATAAGTCCCTTCTGATAGAGATTAAAAAACGCCGTGCGCACCGCTTTGGAGCATTTCTCGTCCATCGTAAAGGCAAGGCGCGACCAATCGCAGGAACAGCCGAGTTTTTTGAGCTGCTCGATAATTCTTCCGCCGTACTTCTCTTTCCAAGCCCAGGCGCGTTTCAAGAACTCCTCTCTACCGAGCTCTTCCTTCGTAACGCCCTCTTCCTCTCTGAGTTTTTCGCAAATTTTGACTTCCGTCGCAAGCGCGGCGTGGTCTGTTCCCGGCAGCCACAGCGCGGAATAACCCTGCATCCTCTTAAAACGGATCACGGTATCCTGCATCGTTTCGTCCATGGCGTGCCCCATGTGAAGCTGCCCCGTCACGTTCGGGGGCGGCATCATCACCGTAAACGGAACTTTATTCCCGTCTACTTCGGCGCGGAACAATCCCTTTTGCATCCAGTCCGCATAAATGCGTTCCTCAAATTCCTTGGGATTGTAGGTTGAATTCATTTCTTTCATTTCTCCACCTTCGTACAGCGTAGAGTGTAATTATACCATAGTTTTACGGCATTGTCAATAAAAGCAGGCGAGGCATAGGATATATTATCCTAAAATTTTATATGGAGATATACATGAAAAAATTAGCAGCTATTCTCGGAGCGGCGACTTTCGCCCTCCTTCCTCTCTCCGCTTGCGGAGGAGATAATCTTACCAAACTCAAAATCAACGAAGTCACCCATTCGGTTTTCTACGCGCCCCTCTACCTTGCCGATTCCCTCGGCTATTTTAAGGAAGAGGGACTGAAAATCGAGCTTACTAACGGAGGCGGCGCGGACGCAGTTATGGCTTCCATTCTTTCGGGCGATTCCGATATCGGATTCTGCGGACCGGAAGCGGCGATCTACACGGCGATCGGCGGTACGAACGATCAGCCCACCGTGTTTGCTCAGCTCACCAAGCGCGACGGTTCCTTCCTCGTTTCCCGCAAAGATGAGCCAAACTTCAAGTGGGAAGACCTCAAAGGCAAGGAACTACTTATAGGACGCCGCGGCGGCGTTCCCGCCATGACCTTCGAATACGTGCTCAAAGAAAACGGCTTTACCGATTCGGATATGAATATCAACTACGGCGTGGCGTTCAATATGATGACGGCGGCGTTTGCCGAAGGCACAGCAGATTATTGCACCATGTTCGAGCCCACCGCTTCCGAATTTCAAGCGTCGGGCAAGGGCTATATCGTAGCCGCCGTCGGCGAAGCGGGCGGCGTTATCCCCTATACGGGCTTCATGGCAAAGCGCTCCTGGCTGAACAAGCACGACGAGAGCGCCCGCGGATTCGTTCGCGCCATGCTCAAAGCGGTGAAATACGCCCAAACGCACGAAGCGGCGGAGATCGCCTCCCATCTTACGGGACACTTTGCCTCAACCTCGGTGGAATCCATGACGACGAGTATTGCGAACTATAAGAAAATCGACAGCTGGTTTACCGATTTGGCGATGCCCGAAACCTCGTTCACCCGCTTACAGGATATTATCGACAGCGCGGGCGAGCTGACGAGCCGCGTGGAATTTTCAAAGATCGTAGACAACAAATACGTCGTCGAAGAATACGCGAAGCTGTAAAAAATCTTTCAACGCACGAAACACAAAAGGAAAACGGCTATGGAACCTATCCTGCAATTTACGGACGTAAAACTGATCTATCACACCAAGCGTGGAGAGACGATCGCGGCAGAAAACCTCACCTTCGACGTCAAAAAAGGAGAATTTATCGCCTTTATCGGACCGTCGGGGTGCGGTAAAACCACCCTGCTCTCGCTTGCCGCAGGACTGCTCTCGCCGAGCGAAGGAAAGGTGGAAAGTCAGGGAAGTTTCGGCTATATGCTTCAAAAAGACGAACTCTTCCCGTGGCGGACGATCGAAAAAAATATATACCTTCCGCTTGAAATCAAAAAACAGAACACGCCGGAAAACCGCAAGCGCGCCATCGCGCTTGCGGAAAAGTACGGACTCAAAGACTTTATAAAGAGCTACCCTTCCCAGCTTTCGGGAGGAATGCGCCAGCGCGCGGCGCTCATCAGAACGCTTGCGACCGATCCCGACATTCTTCTCTTAGACGAACCCTTTTCGGCGCTCGACTATCAGACGAGGCTCTCCGTTACGGAGGACATCGCGCGGATCATTCGCTCGGAAGAAAAGACCGCCGTGCTCATCACGCACGACATTTCCGAAGCAATTTCGCTCGCAGACCGCATTCTCGTGCTCTCCGCCCGTCCCGCCCGCGTGACGGCAATGCACGAGCTTGACTTCGGGGACGTGAAAAATCCCTTGAAGCGGCGGGAGCTTCCCGGCTTCTCGGGTTGGTTTGAAGTACTATGGAAGGAGTTAAACGCATGAAGAAAAAGCAACTGAATTACTCAAAAGAACACGCGCGGTTTTTAAGAAAGCGCAAAAATAATTTGATCCTCGTTTGGGCGCTCAGAATCGGCGTTCTCGTACTCCTTTTGGGATTATGGGAGCTCGTCACGGCAGTAGGCTGGGCTGATCCCTTTATTATGAGCTCCCCCTCCCGTATCTTAAAGACGATCGGAAGTCTATACAGAGAAGGCAGTCTGTTCTACCACATCGGCACGACCCTTTGGGAGACGCTCGCAGGCTTTGCGATCGCGGTCGTCTTGGGCGTGGGGATCGCGCTGGCGCTTTGGTGGAGCGAAATTTTAAGAAAGGTGCTCGAGCCCTATATCGTCGTGATCAACGCATTGCCGAAAATCGCGCTCGGACCGCTTATCATCATTTGGTTCGGAACGGGCAGCAAGGCGATCCTCGTGATGACGGTGCTCGTGGGAATCATCGTAGCCATCATGCATATGCTCGCCGCATTCGTGGCGACCGATTCGAATAAAATCCTGCTCCTGAAATCTATGGGGGCAAGCAAGTTTCAGATTTTACGAAAGCTTGTGATTCCCTCCTCGATCAATTCCTTTATCTCCATGCTGAAAGTCAACGTCGGCATGGCGTGGATCGGCTCTATCATGGGCGAATACATCGTTTCGAAGGCGGGGCTCGGTTACCTCATTGTGTACGGCGGGCAAGTGTTTAAGCTCGACCTCGTTATGAGCGCGACGGTGATCCTTTGTATCCTTGCGGCGGGAATGTACTTTCTCGTGGTGCTTCTTGAAAAGTTCCTCGTTAAGAATACAGACAGCTGAAAAGCACAGTCCCACACCGCCGAGGAGCGGATAAAAATAATTCACGATACCCGACAGTCCCACGCGGGACAAAAGAAACGCCGCGAGGAGTACCCCTCCTTTTGCGGCGATTCTTATTGTCTTCTTTTTCACGCCGTTAAACGCAGTCAGCAAGGGATAGAGCGCGGAGACGAGGGACGTTAAAATTGCAAGCGCGACGGCGATAAAGAATATTTTCGCGTTCCGCATGACGAAGAGAAACGGCATTTCGGAATTGAGCGCTCCTGCGCCTTCGCCGTAGATTTTTCCCAGAATACAGACGGCGCTCACGGCAACGAAGAATGCAGATAAAAGCGCGGGCGGCAGAGAAAATTTGATATCTTTGCCCGCGTCCATCAGGACGGGCGCGGCAAGAAAAGCGTTGAGTCCCGCGTACAAAACGCCGCCGAAATAGGGCGCCGCGGCGCTGCTTTCCGTGGGATAACGAAAACTGAAATTGCCCCACCCGAAACCCCAAACGAAGACGAGGAGCGCGGGCACGAGCAGAAGATTCAAAAGCGAGATCCCCTTCGTTCCCTTCCATACGCAGAAGGCGGAAATCACGATCCCGAGAAGGGATAAAAGCGGGCTTAAATGCGGTAGCAGCGCGTCGAGTCCCGCAAGCATTCCCGCAGCGGGAACGAGCGACAAAAGACACACCGCGCCCTCGATAAAGGGCGCGCCCTTCCGAAATAAAAAACGCATTGCGCCGCGGTATCCGCCGTGGCGTTTCCCGATCCAAAGAAATAAATAAACGAGCGACGCGAAGACGGCGGAAGACAGCAAAACGGGTACAAAAAACTGCTCTCCGCGAAAGAAACGGACGAGCTCCGCGCCCGATATAAACCCCGCTCCTATGCTCGTCCCCACGATAAAAAACGTTGCGCGTAGTATTCCCATCGCGCTAATTTACGATTTTTTGCAAAAAAATATGACAAATTTCCATAAAAATGTCAGACATAGTACTTTGACTATTGACAAAATTTGGATTTTGTTATATAATGGTCAAGAAACTTATAGGAGGAAAGCATGAACGACGAATTTGACGAGAGCGAAAACGGTCAAGCCGTAGATTCCGAAAACGAAACGACGGAAAGCGCTGAAACAGGCAAAGAAGAAAAATCCATCAGCGCCGATCTCATTCGCGGTCACATCAACACGATCATCCTGCGCTCCCTTTCGGACTCGGACAAGTACGGTTACGAAATTATTGCAGAGATCGAAAAGAAGAGCTGCGGTCAGTATTCCTTGAAACAGCCCTCTCTTTACAGTGCGTTAAAGCGTCTTGAATCGCAGGGCTTCGTCACCTCGTACTGGGGCGGCACGGCGGGCGGAGGAAGAAGAAAATACTTCTCCCTCACCGAGGACGGAAAGAAGATCGCCGATCAGAACCGCTCCGAATGGGAGTATTCGAGAACGATCATCGACAGCTTGATTTCGGACAAGGA
>JAIDSX010000056.1 GCA_029060985.1 Clostridia bacterium
GCGTTATGATTTCGACCGTAAATTCATTCCGCCCCGCCTTTTCCTCGATCCGCGTTTCTTTATGGAATTTTTTCGCAAACCAATTCAAAATGTTATCCGACTTCTTATACAGGAACACGAACAGCACGACTACCGCCGCAATCAGAATCCCCCAAATCAGCAGCCCCCACCACGTATTGAGCGGAATGAGCGTGACCGAATAGGAAGTCATAAAAATTGCGACAACGCGCGATACGACAATAACGCCGAGGAACAGCGGAAGCGACATTGACGAAATTCCCGCCACGAAACACAGAACGTCGTCAGGGAACACGGGCAGAATAAACATTGCCGAAAGCAAAATTTTATCTTTACCCTTGATTTTTTTCAGCCATTTATCGAGCGTTTCCTTCCCCACGAGCCAGGCAACGACGCGATACCCCGCATATCTGCCGATGAGAAAAGCCACTAACGAGCCGATCACGATCCCCAAAAGACTTAAAAGACTTCCCACGAGCGGACCGAAGAGCGCCGCGCCCGCAACCACCGTAACCGTACTCGGTATGGGAAGAATCACGACTTGCAGGAATTGCAACACCACGAAGAGAAAGGCCATCCACTTCCCCGACCGTTCGAGAAATTTTTGAAAGCTCTCCTCGTCACGAATGATATCAAAGAAACCCGTCCGCACGAGAATGTATAAAAAAATCGCTATAAAGTCTAATAGGATATACGCCGTAATGCACAAACGCGTAATCATTTCTTTATTCAAAAAACAGCATACGATATCCGTTACGAGAATCGCTAAATTTAATACGGAGCCTGCTATCAATACCGTAAGATAAATCGCCAAGCTCCACTGCCCATAAAAATGCTGTAAACACAAAAGAAAAAACAGTTCGAAAAGCGTTGCCGCAAGAACCATGCAAAGGATATGAATTACATTTTTCGTCGTTTTCGTCATATTCCCTTTCCAGCCCGAAACAAGGTCATATGATTATTATATCCGACTTTTCAGTAATTTATTTCGAATCTTTGGGAATTGCACCCCGCGCAAGCGCGTCGCAACGGTTATTGTATTCGTTATCGGCGTGTCCCTTTACTTTTTTGAACTCGACCTCGTGGATCTTCGTCAGCCTCAACAAACACTGCCACAGGTCGATATTGAGCACCGCTTTGTTATCCGCTTTCTTCCACCCGTTCTTCTCCCAGGAAGAAATCCAACCGTTTACGAAGGCGTTCACCGTGTACGCGGAATCGCTGTAAATTTCAACGGCGCAGGGATATTTGAGCGTTTCAAGTCCCTTTATGACCGCCATAAGTTCCATACGGTTGTTCGTCGTTTGTGCCTCGCCCCCACTCAGCTCCCGTTCAACGCCGTTAAAAATGAGGATCGCGCCCCAACCGCCTGCACCGGGATTTCCCGAACACGCGCCGTCCGTATACAGAGTCACTCGCTTCTTCTCTTCCATGAAACCACTTCCGATTAAAAATAAATTCCTCCGTTTCCCTAAGGAATCGGGGGAATTTGGCAGGGGAGACGCGATTCGAACACGCAACCTACGGTTTTGGAGACCGCTACTCTACCGTTGAGCCACTCCCCTATGCACAACCACATTATAATATAAACTCACGAATCCGTCAACACTTTTTAGGGGCGCAACAAAAAAATATTATCACAGTAATTATGCCCGCGCCTTTCGGCGCGGGCATAATTATATGGAATAATCAACTTAAACCGTCAAGAATGAGCTTGTCCGCAACGAGAGCGATAAATTCGCTGTTGGTCGGCTTTTCCGTTCCGAGATAGACGCGCGCACCGAAAATCGAATTGATCGCGTCGATCCTTCCCCTGTTCCAAGCCACTTCGATCGCGTGACGGATCGCCCTTTCGACCTTGCTTGCGCTCGTAGCGTACTTTTCACCGATTTGGGGATAGAGCACTTTCGTAACGTTATTGATCACGTGCGGATCTTCGACCGCCATACGTATCCCCTCTCTGAGATAGCGGTAGCCCTTGATGTGCGGCGGAATTCCGATGGAAATAAAAATATTGCTTATCCGCTCTTCCACCGAGCCCGCGCGCTTACGTTCAACCGGCTCAGCATAGTCCGCGCCGTTGCCGTCCACGATCTCCCGAATGCGTTCGCATACGATTTCGGCGGAAACGGGTTTGACGAAATAATACCTTGCGCCCGCCGACATGATGCGGTTGATGATTGCGTCGTCCGAAACGTTTCCCGAAACGATGAGCTCCGATCTCACTTTGCGCTTTCTGAGCTCGCCGATCAAAGAAAGTCCGTCAAGGTTTTTGATCAATAAACTCATGACGATCACGGACGGATTTTCCCGCTCCGCAATACGAAGCCCCTCCGCACCGTCGTCGGTCACTCCGACCACCTCGTATTCACTGCCGAGCGCACGGGAAAGCTGTACGGCAAATTCTTCGTTTGATTCTAAAATAAGACATTTTTTCATAGATAATACCCCTTGGTTTTGAATGTATGGGTATTATAAAATATAATTATGAAAAAATCAAGCTGTTTTATTTACAAAATTCAAAATATTTTTTACAAAATTTTTGTTTTTTTGTCTAATCATGTCGAATCCCAATTTTTGCCGATTTTTTTCTCGTTTTAAGTCGTAAAATGTGCACAAACATTTCAAATAATCGTAAAAAATATCCCGATGAACGAAATCATCGAGATATAGATGTGTTTAGTACCCGAAAAGGATACTAAAAACATTCGGGCTCCCAAAAAGTATCGAAGAACTTTTTGGGAAAAGGAGAAACCGACGTTAGAGCAAAGAAGACAGCTTTCGCTGTCTTCTTGCAAAATTCGTCGCGTTTCGACGTGGTGCGGATGACAGGACTTGAACCTGCATGGTCTCCCACAGGAACCTGAAACCTGCGCGTCTGCCAGTTTCGCCACATCCGCAATTAAAGCACTTAGAACACCGTCTTTTTTAGTTCGCCGTCTTTTGCGTCGAGCCGATAAACCTTACCGCCTCCCGAAATACTGCGTACGGGCTCGCCGTCCACGATTTCAAGCGCAGCGTCGTTTTCAACGCCCCAAGCGCAATCACGATTATACAATACTATCCTATCAAAGTCAAGCATTCTTTCGTTATAATGCGGGGAAATTTTTCCTTTGACCCAGCCGAGTCCCTTATACATGGAATAGTCCCCTTCCACAACCGAATCGGAATACATATCCTCAAACCAACAGATCGCGCCTGCGGACAAACCCGCCAGAAGCACGCCGCGTTCATACGCTTCTTTGATGATTTCGAGAAGCCCCGTTCCCCTCCAATGTTCGATCATAAACACGGTGTTTCCACCGCCGACGTATATAAAATCCGCCTTTTCGAACTTCGAACGGAGTTTCTCCAAATCGATCTCGCGGTTTACCGTAAGCGCAACGTCCGTCTTTAAGCCGTAAATACCGGTATATACCTTATGGAAGGTGTTATAGTAAGGCATACAGTCGTGGCTTGCCGTGGGAACAAACAGCCCACAGGCACGCCGCTCTCCCGCCGCTTTCTTTGCCTCTTCGGCAATAAAACGGTCGATTTCGAGGGTCTCTCTGTTTTTGATTTCTCCCCCGCCGATCGCGATAATTCGTTTATTGTTCATTTTGTGTTTCGGATTCGACTTCCGCTTCGTTAACGGCTTGCGCTTCCGCACTCGTTTCGGGCGTTTCTTCCTTTACTTCTTTATCCTTCGTAGCTGCAACTTCCGAAGTTTCATCCGCGCCGATACCAACCGTTCTATCCACAGGAACGGAGAAAATAATGCCGCCCGCCTCCGTCTTTACGCCTACGCGGTCGAAGAGCGCCTGCATAATGGCGAGCTTGCCCTCGCGTTTTGTTAAAATCAACAGAATTTCCTGCTCACGCGCAAGGGAAATTCCGATAAACTGCTCCGCCTTTTTATTGTCGAGCATTCTTGCGTGCATAATAGTACCGCCTGCTGCGCCCGCGGAACGCGCCGCTTCCATTGCCTCGTCCGAGTGCTCCGCGTTTACGGCGCAGACGATCAAATCGTAAGTTCTTCTTTCTTCGGTCATAATCATACTCTCCAATACGGTTTTTTTTGCGGACGCTTTCGAAAGTCCGTTTGCTACGATTTCGGAAACACCCGTGAGAGGAACGGTAAACGAAATTCCCCTGCCCACCAAGTACAAAGACATTTTCGTGCGGATTTCCCGAATGATTAAATCCTCGTCACTTTCGGGAAAGAGCGACAAAACGATAGTCTTTTCCGTCTCGCCGATTCCGAAATAGTCCAAAATCGCCGAACGCGCCGTTCCCGTACCTTCAAACGACAAACTCAGTGCCACCGAGCATTCGTCGAGAATGGTTTTTAACTGCGTTCCGTCGCTGCGGTTTACGATACTCACCAACAGCTTCGTGCGGTTCGGGCGAGGCGCTTTCGCCTTTTCGGGCTTTGGCTTTTCCTGCTTTATCTTTTTCTGCTTAGCCTTTTCCGCTTTTATCGTTTCAACCTTCGCTTTTAGCGCGGTCACGGGTTTCTTTTTAGAAGTCTGTATTTTCTTCTCTTCCATCAATCCACCTCGTATTCGAGAATTTTATCCTCTACCGTGAGGAAAGTACGCTTGATCATAGTCGTTTTCCGTTTATACAGGATTCCCAAAACCTGAATGGAAATGAGCGGTGCGAGCGCAACGAACGCAACGCAACCGAACGCCTGCGTCATGATCACGCCCCCCAATTCATCACAAGCGCCGATCGCCATAGGAAGCACGAATGAGGACACCATTGCACCGCTTGCGACTCCGCCCGAGTCGAACGCAATACCCGTGAACATGGGCGGCGTAAAGAACGTTAAAACAAGTGCGATTACGTATCCCGGAATCAAAACCCACATGATATTGATTCCCGTCAAAATCCTGAGCATCGCAAGTCCGATTGCAACGCACACACCGATACACAAGCCGTATTTCATCGCCTTGGAAGAGACCGCACCCGAGCTCATACGCTCGACCTGTTTATTGAGGACGTGCACGGCGGGCTCGGCGGCAACTACGAAATAGCCTATAAGCATTCCGACGGGGATAAGCAGCCATTTACTCCAACTCTCTCCCCCTGAAACCCACGAGCCTTCCGCAAGGATTTTT
>JAIDSX010000057.1 GCA_029060985.1 Clostridia bacterium
CTTTTGTGCAGTGGCTTTAGCAGTTCTCGAAGGATCACTACGAAGAATATCTTCGCGGCTGGCTTGGCAGAATGCTTTTCTCGGGCGAGGAAGCGCTCAAAGAGGCGAGCGTTTTATCGGGCGGCGAAAAGGTACGGTGTATGCTTGCCAAAATGATGCTTGAAGGGGGAAATTTCCTGATTCTTGACGAGCCGACGGCGCACCTCGACCTCGAATCCATTACGGCGCTCAACAACGGACTGACTTCCTTCAAGGGCTGTATGCTTTTGACTTCGCACGACCAGGAGCTTATGAACACCGTCTGCAACCGCATTATCGTTATGAACGGCACCAAGACCTTTGATAAGAACGTGACCTTCGACGAATACGTTGACTTAATTGAGGGGTAAACAGTAATTTAGCGGAGAAATGCTATGGACGAAGAGAAAAAATCAATATTTCCCGTAAATGCCGATAGTAAATCTGCTGTCATAATATTTCTCATTGCATTAACGTTGATTGTCGGATTGACGTTTTCGCTTTGGGGAATATGGCTAATCGATATATATGCAGTAAGAATATGCCTCACATTGCTCGTGACTGCGGCTTATGCCGCAGTTGCCGTTGTTGCTATGAAGCTAACGGCACAGGAAAGCAAACTGCTGCCCACTAAACACAGATTGTGGCTACAAATCCTAATCGGGCTTGCGATTGCCGCCGTGTTGTGCTTTGTGATGGGAATAGTTCCGATTTTATGCGGTACAAGCATCATCGGTTCTCATACGGAACCGTCCGCAGGTTTTTTGGCAATTTCCGCCGTACAAGATATTCTTTTTGTGGGGGTGTGCGAGGAAATCGCATTCCGCGGATACGTACAAAATCAGTTTGAAATTTGGTTGAAAAAATGCAAATGGCTTTCGCCGCTGATAGCAGCCGTATTGTTCGGACTGTGGCATATAATCAACGGAAGTCTGATTCAAGTGCTTTTCACTACTCTTGTCGGTTGCGTATTTGGGTACTGCAAATATTTTATAAAAGACTGCTCGTTGTTGTCGGTCATCATTGCACACGGTCTGTATGATTTTTCTATAGTGATTTTAACTTGCTTTCTGTTATAACATCAACTCTAAATTTCAATTTATCTTTCTAAAAAATAAAAAAGCCCGCTATACTTCGTTTAAGAAGATAGCGGGGTTTTTATTTTTTAAATCTTATTTTGCGCGCGCTTTCTTTTTAAGTCCCGTGCGCGCTTCGGCGGGAGCTAAATCGCCCCGTCTGTCCTTGCCCACGAAGAAGAGGGCAAGCGTGCCCGGCCCTGCGTGCGCGCCCGTGCAGATATCGTAGTACTCGATGATGACGTCCTTTACGCCCAGCTTTTTCACTTCCTCGGCAAGCGCCAATGCGTCTTCTTCGCAGTCGGCGTGCGTGATTGCAACGACCTGCGTTTCGGGCTCGATTGCGTTATCCGTAAACGCCTTCAAAATCGCCGAGATCGCCTTCTTTCTGCCGTGCTCTCTGCCGCAGACTGCGAGCTTGGGAATTTCTCCGCCGTCCGCTTTGATAATGGGCTTAATGCTCAAAAGCGTGCCCGCGATCGCAACGAGAGTGGAAATTCTCCCGCTCTTTTTCAGGTATTTCAAATCGCCTACCGTGAGATAGCTGTTGAGCTTATATACGTTTGCTTTCAGCCAATCCGCCGCCGCTTGGCAGCTCTCGCCCATGTCCCTGAGATCGGCTGCTTTAAGCGCGAGAAGTCCCTGCCCCATAGAGGCGTTTGCGCTGTCCACGGCTATCACGGTGCGGTCGGGATACTTTTTCATAAGGGCTTCCGCCGCCGCTTTCGCTTGATTGAACGTGCCGCTGATACCCGAAGCGATCGTAAGAAACAAAACGTCCTTTCCCGCTTTCAACAAGGGCTCTGCCGTTTCGGTGAATTGTGCTTCGGAAACGAGGGAGGTCTTAATATCCGCGCCCGATTTCAAAAGCGCATAGAATTTTTTTGCGCTCTCCTGAAAAGGGACGCCCTCTTCGAGACAGTTGTACTCTATTCCGTCCGCAATGTAGCGGAAGGGGATCACGTGAATATCCCGCTCGACCCTGTAAGAATCGGGAAGATTGACTGCGGAATCCGTAATAATTTCGAATAAACCCATGATTTTCACCTCGGCTGTTTCAGCTTACATAACTATTGTAGCTCTTTTCGAAACTTTTTACAACATGAAAGCGGCAAAAAACCGTCTATTTTGCCTTTCAAACGCTCCATTTTTGCTTTTGTTAATTCTACTGACAAATTTTTTGATTCTACTCACAGTAGAATGTACCTTATTTTATGAAATTTTCGAAAATCATTTTACAAATTCGGGTAAATCCGATATAATTATGAAAAACGAAACCAAAAGAGGTCGCTATGTATAAGAAGGTGTCTACTTCGCTCGATTTCGTGGAACGCGAAAAAGAGATCATTCAGTTCTGGAAAGAGCACGGAGTATTCGAAAAGAGCGTGGAAAAGAACGAGGGCGCGGAGGAATTTTCCTTTTACGACGGTCCTCCCACGGCGAACGGAAAGCCGCATATCGGGCATATTTTAACGCGCGTCATGAAGGATATTATCCCGCGTTTTCAGACGATGAAGGGCAAGCACGTTTTACGCAAGGCGGGCTGGGATACCCACGGCCTTCCCGTAGAACTCGAAGTGGAAAAGACCTTGGGGCTCGACGGCAAAAAGCAGATCGAAACCTACGGGATCGAGCCTTTCAATAAAAAGTGCAAGGAATCCGTTTTCAAGTATCAGAGCGAATGGGAGAAAATGAGTGACCGCGTAGGATACTGGGTCGATATGGACAACCCCTACGTGACTTATCACGACGACTATATCGAATCGGAGTGGTGGGCGCTCAAAGAAATTCACAAGAAGGGACTTCTTTATAAGGGGCACAAGATCGTTCCCTACTGCCCGCGGTGCGGCACGGCGCTCTCCTCGCACGAGGTGGCGCAGGGCTATAAGAGCGTAAAGGAGACTTCCGCGGTCGCACGCTTCAAGGTCGTAGGAAAAGAGAACGTCTATATCCTCGCCTGGACGACGACCCCGTGGACGCTTCCCTCGAACGTCGCGCTTTGTATGAATCCCAACGAGGACTACGTGGAAATCGAAACGGACGGCACGCATTATATTTTGGCGGAAGCGCTTGTTTCGAAGTTCTTCGAAGAATACAAAGTAATCGACCGCAAAAAGGGCAAGGGCTACGAGGGGACGAAGTACGAGCCGTTATTTGCCAACGCCAAGGGCGATTTGGAAAATACCAAGAACGACTGGAAGCGCGTTTACGAGGTCGTGTGCGACACTTACGTCACGCTCACGGACGGCACGGGCGTCGTTCACATTGCGCCCGCGTACGGACAGGACGACTACAACGTTGGTAAAAATTACGGTCTTCCCGTGATTGCGCTTGCGAACGAGCAGGGTAGGTTTGACGAACGCTTCCCCGCCCTGAACGGACTTTTCATCAAGGACGCGGACAAGGAAATTCTGAAAATGCTCAAAGCGGAGGGCAAGCTCTTCCGCGCGCTTCCGTTCGAGCACGACTATCCGCATTGCTGGCGTTGCGACACGCCGCTCATGTACTATGCACGGTCGAGCTGGTTTATCAAGGTGACCGCGGTCAAGGACGCGCTCATCAAATCCAACCGCTCCGTGAACTGGATGCCCGAAACCATCAAAGAGGGCAGAATGGGGAACTTCCTCGAAAACGTCATCGACTGGGGGCTTTCGCGCGACCGCTACTGGGGAACGCCGCTTCCCGTTTGGGTGTGCGGGGACTGCGGAGAAATCGAAGTCATCGGCTCGCGCAAGGAGCTTCAAGAAAAATGCGGTGCGCCCAAAGATATAGAGTTGCACCGCCCCTACGTTGATAAACTCACCTGTAAGTGCCCCAAGTGCAAAGGCACGATGAAGCGCACGCCCGAGGTTATCGACTGCTGGTTTGATTCCGGCTCAATGCCCTTTGCGCAGTATCACTATCCGTTCGAAAACAAAAAACTTTTCGATACGACCTTCCCCGCGGACTTTATCTCCGAAGCCGTCGATCAGACGCGCGGCTGGTTTTATACGCTTTTGACGATTTCCACGATTTTGTTCGGCAAAGCGCCCTTCAAGAACTGTATCGTCTTGGGGCACGTAAACGACAAGAACGGAATCAAAATGAGCAAGCACAAGGGCAACGTCGTCGACCCGTGGTCGGTCTTGGATAAGCAGGGCGCGGACGCGGTCAGGTGGTACTTCTATACGAACAGCTTCCCTTGGATCCCGTCCCGCTTTGACGGAGAGGCGGTCTCCGAATCGCAACGCAAGTTCCAGGGCACGCTTTGGAACACCTATGCGTTCTTTACGCTGTACGCGGATATCGATAAATACGATCCCTCGAAGTACGACTTGAAAAAATGCAAGCTCACGCTGATGGACAAGTGGGTGCTTTCGTCCCTCAATTCGCTCGTTAAAAAGGTGAACGCGCTCTTGAAGGATTACGATATCACGACGAGCGCGCGGGCGATCCAGGATTTCTCGGACGAACTTTCGAACTGGTACGTAAGAAGAGGGCGCGATCGCTATTGGGGCGGCGGCATGACCGAAGACAAGGCGGCGGCGTATACCACGCTGTATACCGTTCTCGTAACGCTTGCAAAGCTGCTTGCGCCTTATACGCCCTTTATGGCGGAAATGATTTATCAGAATCTCGTGCCTGCGTTCTTTCAAAATGCGCCCGTATCGGTGCACCTTTGCGGGTATCCCGAAGCAAACGAAAAAGCGATCGATTTGGAACTCGAACGCGGTATGGGCGACGTATTGACCGTCGTCAACCTTGGAAGAGCCGCGCGCGGGGCGGGCAATATCAAAAACCGTCAGCCGCTTTCCGAACTTGTAGTAGCTTCCGAAAATCCGCTCGACATTCACGACGAACTCAAAGCCGTCGTCTTGGACGAGCTCAACGTAAAGAACTACCGCACTGTTCAAAGCGCGGAGGAGCTCGTCTCCTATAAACTCAAACCGCAGCTTCGTACGCTCGGACCGAAGTACGGCAAACAGCTCAAAGCGATCTCGGACTTCCTTGCAACCTGCAACGCGGCGGAAGTCGTAAAGGCGGTAAGGGAACAGGGCGAAGCGAAAATCTTAGACGGCACGGTCGTCCTTACCGAAGAGGATTTGCAGATATTTACGGAGTCTGCGGAAGGTTATTCGATTGCCGCCGATAGGGGCGTGACCGTCGCGCTCGACACCCGCCTCACCGAAGAACTTCTCTTTGAGGGGACGGAACGCGAGCTCGTCTCCAAGATTCAGACCATGCGTAAGGAAGCGGGCTTCGAAGTCGTAGACCGCATTGCCGTTTACTATTCGAACGCGGAGGGCAGAGCGGAAAAGGCGCTTGAAAAGGGCGCGTTCGCAGGCGACGTGCTCGCACTCAAAATCGAAAAGGGGAGCGCGGAGGGCTATACGAAATCCCTCGATATTAACGGCGAAAAAGTTACTCTGACCGTCGTAAAACTGTAAATCAATGAAAACGAATGAACGCGCCTCAAAAGGGGCGCGTTTGTTTTTTTGATATTATTTCCGAAAAGACCGTATAATTTGTTGACAAGTCAACAAGATAGCGTTAAACTGAATTTGTTAATAATTTGAATTAAAACGGAGTATAGCTATGGCGGTTAAAATTTTGATCGATTCCGCGTCGGATATCGATTTGGACGAGGCGAACGAATTGGGGGTGGAGCTCATTCCCATGAAGATCACCTTCGAGGACGGGGAGTATTCGGACGGGGTGGACTTATCACACGAGAAGTTTTTTGAAAAGCTTGTCGAGAGCGCCGCGCTTCCGCGCACGAGCCTTATCAATGAGTTTCGCTTCGGCGAGGCGTTTGAAAAGCTCGCGGCGGACGGGTCGGAAGTCATTGCGATTACGCTCTCGTCCAAACTTTCGGGTACGTATAAGAGCGCGTGCAAGGCGGCGGAGAAGTTCGCAGGAAGGGTCAAGGTCGTCGATAGCTTGAACGCGAGTGCGGGCGAAAGATTGCTTTGCGAATATGCTGTAAGACTGAGGGAAGAGGGAAAGAGCGCGGACGAAATCGTAAAAGAGCTGAATGCACAGAAGAACAGAATTTTGGTATTGGCGGTTTTGGATACCCTCCTTTATCTCAAAAAGGGCGGCAGGATTTCCGCAATGGCGGCGATCGCGGGTGCGATGCTCTCGGTCAAACCCGTCATAGGGGTCATCGGCGGCGAGGTGAAGCTCGTCGGCAAGGCGATGGGCTCGAAAAAGAGCAACAACCTCTTGAATAAACTCGTAGAGGAAAAGGGAATCGATTTCAGTATGCCGCACTGCGTCATTTGGTCGGGCTTGGACGATTCGCTCATGAAAAAGTACGTTGCGGACAGCGCGGCGCTGTGGCAGGAGCATATTTCCGAAGTTCCCGCCCATATGATAGGAAGCACGATCGGCACGCACATAGGACCGGGCGCGGTCGGCGTAGCCTTCTTTGCAAAATAAAAAAAGCGCTCCGTGAAAAACGGAGCGCTTTTTATTTGATTATTTATCGGTTGTCCGTTACGAAATGCTTAACATAAGGTTGCGGATTTTTGAGCTCCGTTCTGAAAAATTCGGGATAGATCGTCTGCGGATCGTCGGGAGATACCCATTTCAGATATTCCTTGCTGTCGTCTTCCGTAAAGCTGCCGCTCTTCAAAGAAAAATCGGGCGGGAGCTTCATATAAAAGAAAAAGGAAATTTCGTAAATCAATTTTCCGAGCTTTGCGGGGGAGTCGCCGTAGAAATAATTTTCATGGATAAAGCCGAGTCGGTCAATTTCCATTTTCACGCCCGTCTCTTCCAATACTTCCCTGACGATAGCCTCTTCCGCCGTTTCGCCGAATTTTACGCGTCCTCCGACGGAATAGAGATAATCGTTTCTCTCGTTTCCTACCATCAGGAATTTTCCGTTTTGTAAGATAATCGCGCCGACGCGAACGTTGAGAAGTCCGTTTTCGCACGCCGCCGTCATATCGCCGTTCATAGCTTGTCTCCGATTATTTCGTCAGCCGTTTAACAGCTTCCGCATAGACCTCGATCATGAGCTTTACGCGGTCAATCGTGATATATTCGTTTGCCTGGTGAATGGTCACTTCTTCGCCGTCTATCTCGGGACCGAACGCCACGCCGCACTTTAACGCCCGCGCGTAAGTGCCGCCGCCGATCGCAATCGGCTCGTGATGGGTGCCCGTGTAGTCGTCGTACACCTTTTGAAGCGTTTTCACAAGCTCGTTGTTCTTATCCTGAAAGAGCGGTTTTTGGTGGGAGAGAGTTTCGTATTTTACGCCGAATTTATCCAGCTTTTCCGTGACCGCCGAAAGGGGAAGGGTCGCGGGATAGCGGATATCCACAAGCACGGATAAAACGCCGTCTTGATAGGATATTACGTCGGGCGAAAGAGTCAGATTTCCCGTTTCGTCTTTAAGGGTTTTCAAGCCGTAAATATCGTCGAACAGGCATTCCTTCACGCGTTGAAGTCCGAAATATTCAAGCATGGGAAGAATGGCGTTTACGCCCTCTTCGGGGGTAGAGCCGTGCGCGCTCTTGCCCTTGGAAATGAGCTTTCCGTTTTCAACGGCAAGGGAGAGCTTTTCTGTCTTCTTGGTATCGACGGGCGCAAGGGGCGTAGCTTCGCAGCGGTCGCACACCATGTTCACGCGCTCGCCGCCCGCAAACGCAGAGAACAGATTTTTTTCTACGGGGAAGTCGGCGCGGATATGAAGAATGCCTTTTTCGGCGTAGATGACGGGGAAGTTCGCGTCGGGCGAGAAGCCCGTTTCGGGCATATGCGCCACTTCGTTGTAGTGTTCGATACATTTCCAACCGCATTCCTCGTTGAGCCCAACGATGAGCTTGATTTTTTTCTTCGGCTTAAAGCCCTCGTCTTTGAGCTTTTTAAGAGCATAGAGGGCGGCGATCGCAGGACCTTTGTCATCCATAGCGCCCCGTCCCCAAATTTTGCCGTCTTCCACGATTCCGCCGAAGGGGGGCTTGTCCCAACCGTTTCCCGCAGGCACGACGTCGAGGTGGGCAAGGATCGCAAACTCTTCTTTGCCGTCGCCGAAGACCGCTTCGCCGACGTAGTTGTCGTAGTTATGCGCTTCGAATCCGAGGCTTTCGGCTAAGCTCAGAAAGTGCGCAAGGCAGTCCGCCGCGCCCTTGCCGAAGGGCATACCGCTTAAAGACTCCTTCAAAGAGGAGTCGAATTTGATACTTTCCGAGATCGCCTTTACAGCTTCGTTTAGATAATTTCTCATAACTTTATTTTAACACCGTTTTAAGAATTCGTCAACTCCAAACAAAATTTCACGGAAAAATTGTTGCAATTTCAAAACGGCTATGCTATAATCAAGAAAAAAATGAAAGAGGTATTTTTATGAGAAGAACAAACGGTAGCGGTTACGACTGGTATCCGGTTATCAGAGCGTGCAGCTATATTGCGCTGATTATTGCGGGTATTTTGATTTTTATTTTGAATTTGCTCCCGATTATCGGGATTGAAATTCACGGCAAGATTCTCGGTGCGTTGGAGCTTGCAAAGAATATTACCTTGCTCGTCGGTATCGGCTTCGGTGCATACGCTTTCACGAGAGGCAAAAAGATTTGGGTCGCAGTTCTCTTCTGGATCGCGCTCGTCCTCTACATTGCAAGCGTAATTCTTGGAATGTTCTAATTTGAAAACAAAAAAAGAAAACGGCTTTCGAGCCGTTTTTTCTTTACAAAGAAGGGGAATTCCATTATAATAATACCGTTATGAAAAATCCGCTCATTGCAATCGTCGGCAGACCCAACGTGGGGAAGAGCACCTTCTTTAACCGCGTTGCGGGGCAGAGGATCGCCATTACCGAAAACAGACCGGGCGTGACCCGCGATCGTATCTATGCCTCTTCCGAATGGCGGGGCAAGCCTTTCACGCTCGTCGATACGGGCGGTATCGAGCTGAAAAGCACGGACGATATGCGCCGTCAGATCGCGGTGCAGGCGCAGCTTGCGATCGACACCGCGGACGAAATTTTCTTCTTTACGGACGGTAAAGAGGGGCTTACGCCCTCCGATTACGACGTGGCGGAAATTCTGCGCCGCTCTCAAAAACCCGTGTTTCTCGTCGTCAATAAAATCGACGAGTACTCGCCCGATAAGCTCTTCGAGTTCTATTCGCTGGGGCTGGGCGAGCCGTTCGCCGTCTCTTCGGAGCACTCCCGCGGGATCGGCGATCTATTGGACGCGGCAGTGGAGAACTTCGAGCGGGGAGAAAAGGACGGAGACGATTCCTTAAAAATCGCCGTTGTGGGGAAGCCTAACGCGGGCAAGAGCTCTATCGTCAATAAAATTTTGGGCGAGGAGCGCACTATCGTAGCGCCCGTTGCGGGTACGACGCGCGACGCGATCGATACGCCCTTCACACGCGACGGCAAAAAATATACGCTTATCGACACGGCGGGTATCCGCAGAAAACGCTCCGTAGAGGACGACGTGGAATACTATTCGGTGCTCCGCGCCTTAGAGGCGTTAAAGCGTGCCGACGTCGTCGTGCTCGTTGTAGACAGCGCGGAGGGGCTCACCGAACAGGACGTCCGCATTATCGGCATGGCGCACGAGGAGGGGAAGCCTTCGGTGATCGCCATGAACAAGTGGGACGTAATCGAAAAGGATACGCATACCATAGAGAAGTTCGAAAGTAAACTCAAAGAGGATTTGAAGTTTATGGACTACTTCAAGTCCGTATACGTTTCGGCAAAGACGGGACAGAGGATCGATAAGATTCTCGCTCTTGCCCGGGAGGTGCACGAGAACGCGGGACGGCGCATTACGACGGGCGCGCTCAACGATTTACTGTCGGACGCCATGCGTATTTCCGAGCCGCCCTCCTATAACGGAAAGCGCATGAAGCTGTATTTCGCTTCGCAGGTATCCGTGAATCCGCCGCTCTTTGTGTTACAGGTCAACGACGAAAAATTGATGCACTTTTCCTACGAGCGCTACCTCGAAAACGTTTTGCGTGAGGCGTATGATTTTTCTGGCACGCCCATAAGGATCGTAGTCCGCACGCGGAAGAAGGAGGACTGAAATGGAAATCGCACTTTCCGATTGCTGGTACTGGCTGTTGCTGGCAGCTGCCGTCAGCTATCTTTTGGGTTGCGTTAATTTTGCGGTCATTATCTCCAAAATGCACCACAAGGACGTGCGCAAGATCGGCAGCGGAAACCCCGGCACGATGAATATGAGCCGCGAGTTCGGCTTGAAGGTCGGGCTTGTGAATTTCCTGTTCGACTGCTTGAAGGGGGGAGTTCCCGTCATAGCCGTTCACTATATATTCGCGGGCTACAAGTTTGCGGGAACGGAAATTCTGGTTTCGGATATGGCGCGCTATATCGCGGGCTTGTTCGCGGTCATAGGGCATATCTATCCCGTATTTATGAAGTTCAAGGGCGGCAAGGGAATCGCCACCACCTACGGCGTGTTCTGGTTTGGGATCGGCTGCGAAAACCCGTGGTTTTTTATGCTCATGCTCGTGGCGCTCATTCTCGTGCTTCTCTTTATCTTGATTACCGAAATGGGCTCGATGGGGTCTCTTTTGGGGGTGACCGCGTTTTCAATTTGGCAGGGCACGACTTTCTACGATAGGTACGTGAGTGTGATCAGCTTGAACGGCTACGTTGCCGTGCTCTTTACGCTGTTGCTTCTTCTGAACTTTCTGACCTGGTACCGTCACGGCGAAAACCTCGTACGGCTCTTCGCGGGCGAAGAGCACCGCACGTCAGTTAAAAAACTACACGGCGGGAAGAGGGGCATGGATAACATGTGAAAAATCCTCGGCAGTCAAGCCGAGGATTTTTTATATGTTAATCGTTCACACAAAAATAAAATATTTCACATAAAATTCAAAAAAAGTCTTGCAAGGTCAAGAGAAAAGTGATATAATGCTTTTCATAAGGGGAGGAGAAATTATGAAAAAGAAGGCTTTTTGCTGTTTAGCGGTTGCGGCGGCGGTTACGGCGGCGTTCGGACTTTCGGCTTGTAAAGGCGATACCGACGAAGAACCCGTAACGTTTGATTTCGAAGCGCCCGCATACGGAAGCGCGGCGGACGTTACGCTTTCCGTACAGGCGAAAAAGACTGAGGACGACGAAGGAAAAATTTCCGATTCGCTCTTCGGCGTGTTCTTGGAGGATATCAACTACGCGTCGTACTATTTGGACGACAACCTTCTTGCGAACGGCACGTTCGAGGCGATTTCAAGGGATTGGAACCACGCATGGCAGACTATAAACAGTAATACGACGATAACTCGCGCTACGGACGGCGGGGTCTTGTCGAATACGGACTATTATAAAGATGAAGACACCAATTCCAAATATGCAAATATCGTAGTCAACGCAAACGGCGACGGCGGCATAAAGAATTTGGGATATACCGGAGTCGTTCCGATCGCAGTATGGGAGGGCACGCAATACGTCTTTTCCGCATTCATTAAAAACACCAATCCTGCGTTTGATTTGAAGGTCGCGGTCACGAACGGCACCAAGGATTTTTTGGAAGGGACGATCCGTATCGCGCAATCGAACGAGTGGGTAAAATACACGCGCACGTTTACGGCGACGGGCACGGAGAGCGAAGGGCTCACTTTTGAAATGAGAATGCCCCGAGGCACGCAAATCAGTTTGGACGGCGTTTCCTTGGAGACGACGGATTCCACGCTCGGGATCAAGAATACGGCGTACGAGGCAATCAGTGGTCTTGCGCCTAAATTCATTCGCTTCCCCGGCGGCTGTATCATCGAGGGCGACTTTGAGCAGGGGACTGAATGCGCGTACGACTGGAAGAACTCCATCGGCGCGGTACAAACGGGCAATAACGCGGGCGACGATACCGTTCCCGAATTTTCTTACACCTTAAATACGGCGGACGACGCAACGAGCACCGCCAAGACCTACGGCGAGGCGATCACGAGAACGCCCAATCCCGACCTTTGGGCGTTCCGCAGAGACAATTACTACGATATGACCTATGCAATCGGCTTCTACGATTACTTTCTGCTCTGCGACAGCATCGGCGCAAGCGCAGTGCCCGTCTTGAACTGCGGGCTCAGCTGTCAGGGCGGCGTTCCGCGGGACGACAATTATAAAGGAAAGCCGCTTCCCGGTCGCCACAGCAAATACTTAAACGACTATATTCAAGACGCAATCGATTTGATCGAGTTTGCCAAGGGCGACGTGAATACGAAGTGGGGCGGGATCCGTGCGGCGATGGGTCACCCCGCACCCTTCAAAATGGACTATCTCGGCATCGGCAACGAGCAGTGGGGAATTTATTTTACGGAATATTACGAAAAATTCCTTGAAAACGATGCGTTTATGGATGCGCTTGAAACCTATTCCGTAAAGCCCATCGTCGGCAACAGCGTTTCTATCGGCGATTGCCAACGTCCCAACGTCGACCCTAATTCAAAGGGTACGGCGCAGAGAAGAGCGGAAACGTATCTTACTTCGGCGGCGTCGGCTTATCCCAACCGCAAAATCGAGACCATAAACGAATACGGCGTGGTCGACCAGCACTACTATGTGAACTATACGACCTTGCTCACGAATACGGATATGTACGATCAATATGCCCGCTATTACGAAGACGGATATTACGAAGTATTCGTCGGCGAATATTCCGCAAATACGGCGGTGGGCGATTATACTTATAATTCGAATCAGTGGATGACGGCGCTCTCGGAGGCTGCGATGATGACGGGCTACGAGCGCAACGGCGACGTCGTTAAACTTGCGGCTTACGCGCCGATGTTCGGCACGGCAAGAGACGTCGGTGCGAGCAGTATGATTGGCAACCAGTGGGGTACGGATATGATGTACTTCACGAATACCGACCTCGTGCTCAGTACGAACTACTACGTGCAACAGCTCTTCATGAAGAATCAGGGCGCGTACAAAATCTTAGCTGACTACTGCAAAATCGAATGGCATAACAACTTGTCGCCCACCTTTGAGCTTGCGGGAGACAGAACGGGGTCTACGACGGTAACCGAGGTCAATAAGCTCTACTACGTTGCGAGCCTTGCGGAGAACGGAGACGTCATTGTGAAGGTCGTAAACGTGAGTGACGAAACGCTCAAAACGGACTTTGCGATTTCCGACGCAACGCTCAAAGGCAACGCTTCCGTGACCGTGCTTCAATGCGACGACAAGGGCGCGAAGAACACTTTGGAAGAGACGAAGGTATCGCCTAATTCCTTCAAGATCGGCATTACCGGTACGAGCTTCGGCTACGAAATCAAACCGTACAGCGTGATTTCCTTTACGGTACACACGAAATAAAAATCGTTTGGGGGGATTCCCGTGCTTTCTCTACGGAGAAGGCGCGGGAATTTTTTTATGCCGCTTATAAGCGTCGCATCTCTGCGTCGAATTTACGCACTCCTCGGTTACGTACCTCTAAGTACGCGCCCTTCGTCGTTTGCGCATTCTCCTTGACCTGCTCGCTTCTAAGCGGCATACTCCGCTTTTTCCGACGTTTTCTTCGTTCATTTCGTTGCCAATCGTAAACGGAAGTGATATAATAGCGGGGTACAAAGGAGCAGATTATGAATTACAGAGAAGAATCCTTAAAGAGACACGAAGCGTGGAGGGGCAAAATCGAAATAATTCCCCGCGTAGAGGTGGACAGCCGCGAAAAGCTCTCCCTTGCCTATACCCCCGGCGTTGCGGAGCCCTGCATGGCGATCCACAACGATCCCGAAAAGAGCTTTACGCTCACAAGGCGTTGGAATACCGTTCCCGTCATTACGGACGGCACGGCGGTTTTGGGGCTCGGCGATATAGGGCCCGAAGCGGGTATGCCCGTCATGGAGGGCAAGTGCGCGCTCTTTAAGGCGTTCGGAGACGTGGACGCGTACCCTTTGTGCATTCGCTCCAAGGATACCGAAGAAATCATCAAAAATATCGAGCTTTTGGCGGGCTCTTTCGGGGGGATCAATCTTGAAGATATTGCGGCTCCCCGTTGCTTCGAAATCGAAAGAAGGCTCAAAGAGGATTTGGATATTCCCGTCTTTCACGACGACCAGCACGGCACGGCGATCGTGACGGCGGCGGCGCTTTCGAATGCGTTGAAGCTCGTCGGCAAGAAGCGGGAAGATATCGTCGTCGCGCTCAACGGCGCGGGGGCGGCGGGCATTGCGATTGCGAACTTCCTCTTGAAGAGCGGCGTAAAGGACGTCATTCTCTGCGACAGCAAGGGAATCATCTGCGAGGGGGATTTGAAGCTCAATCCCGTGAAAGCGGAAATCGCAAAGCGCACCAACCGCAACCACCTTACGGGCGGGCTTGAAAACGCCATGAAGGGCGCGGACGTCTTTGTAGGCGTTTCGGTTGCGAACTGCGTTTCGGAGGATATGGTGCGTTCCATGAAGGACGGCGCGATCGTGTTCACCTGTGCAAACCCCACGCCCGAGATCGCGCGGGACAAGGCGCTTCATGCGGGGGCGGCGGTCGTAGGCACGGGCTCTTCGGAAAATCCCAACCAAATCAATAACGTTTTGGTATTCCCCGGACTCTTCCGCGGCGCGCTCGACGCAAGGGCGACGACCGTCAATTTCGAGATGATGTTTGCGGCAAGCGAGGCGATCGCCTCCTGCGTAAGCCAGAAGGAGCTTAACGCCGATTACATTCTTCCCTACGCATACGACAAGCGCGCGCACGACGCGGTGGCAAAGGCGGTTTTCGAGGCGGCGAAAAAAACGGGCGTTATCAGAAAATAAAAAATTTTCGGAAACCCTTTTCAAACGTTTGACGAAAAAGGGCATTTCGATTACAATAAAAAAGTACCTAAGAATAATTTTTCGAGGAAAATCGGATTATGATTACACACGGTAGCGAAATTAAACTGTTTGCGGGAAGCTCCAACCGGCCCCTTGCCGAAGCGATCGCAAAAAAGCTGAACACAACGCTCGGCGAAGTGGAAACGGGAAAGTTTTCCGACGGAGAAACGAGCATTCACCTTGCCGAAACGGTGCGCGGAAGAGATTTGTTCATTATTCAATCGACTTCCGATCCCGTCAACGACAATCTGATGGAGCTTCTCATCATGATAGACGCGGCAAAGCGCGCGTCCGCGGGGCGCATTACGGCGGTGATTCCCTATTTCGGATACGCCCGTCAGGACAGAAAGGCGCGTTCGCGCGATCCCATAACCGCAAAGCTCGTTGCCGATCTTTTGACTGCCGCAGGCGCGGACAGAGTTCTTACGATGGACTTACACGCGGCGCAGATCCAAGGATTCTTCAACATTCCTCTCGATAACCTTTTGGGCGGACCTACGCTCTACAATTATTTTTCAAGTAAAATGGACGATTCGTATATGGTCGTCTCTCCCGATATCGGCAGTGTAAACCGCGCAAGAAAGGTCGCGGAACGCCTCAACTGCCAAATGGCAATCATCGATAAACGCCGTCCCAAGGCGAACGTCATGGAAGTCATGAATATCATCGGTAACGTAGAGGGGAAGAAGTGCCTTCTCGTGGACGATATGATCGATACCGCGGGTACGATCGTACAGGGCGCACAGGCGCTCGTCGATCAGGGCGCGACCGAAATTTACGCTTGCTGCACGCACGCCGTGCTTTCGGGTCCCGCAATCGAGCGGCTTGAAAAATCGCCCATCAAAGAGCTCGTCATGCTCGATACCATTCACCTTCCCGAACATAAGATGTTGCCGAAGATGAAGATATTGACGACGGCGGATATCTTTGCGGCGGCAATCGAAAACGTGTACCTCGATAAGCCGATGAGCAAGATTTACGACTGATTGGAATTTAACGCGCCGCCGCTTTTGCGGCGGCTGTTATTTAGGAGTTTTTATGTTTTTGATCGTGGGACTTGGCAATCCCGAAGTAAAGTACGAAAAAACCTTTCATAATGTCGGCTTTTTGGCGGCGGGGGACTGCGCCGCGCTTTTGGGCGTGAAGTTCAAAAAGAAGGAATGCGAGGCTTCCGTTGCCGAGGCTTTCGTAAAGGGCGAAAAGGTGCTTGTTGCCCGTCCCGTCACCTATATGAACGCTTCGGGCAGAGCCGTCAAACAGCTCATGAACAAGTATAAGCTCACGAAAGAGGAGCTCGTCGTCATTTACGACGATTACGATTTGCCCAAGGGGCACGTTCGTATCCGCCCCGCGGGGAGCGCGGGCACGCACAACGGAATGCGCTCTATCATCGCCGAGCTTGGTTTTTCGGACTTTGCAAGGATCCGCATCGGGATTCGCGACGAGGAGCGGGATATTCCGCTTATCAATTACGTTTTATCGGATATTCTGAAAGAGGACTACGATCTATTTTCAAGCGCAACGAAGCGCGCCGCCGAAGCCGCGGTTTTACTTGCGGGCGGCGAAAGAATCGATAACGTCATGGGAAAGTATAACGGATGAGCTTTTTCGATTTCAACAACACGATCGAATTTTCTCTGTTAGGGCGCGACCTTCAAAGCGGCGCGCCCTCGTCTTGCTACGGGCTCTCCGACCCCATGAAGTATTTAGTCGCTTCCATGATCGAGGGGCGGGCGGTGTATATCACGGCGGACGCGCTCTCGGCGCAGCGTGCGGCGGAGTCTATTTCCGCGCTCTCGAATAAAAGAGTCGCCCTTCTTCCCGCTAAGGACGAGGTGCTCTTTTACCGCAAGGCGCTTTCAAAGGACGCCTTCCATAAGCGGCTTTTGGCACTCTTCGAATGGCAGACGGGGGCGGATATTCTCGTCGGCGATATCGAGGCGTTTATGGGGCTCGTGCCCGCGCGCCTTCCCGTATTTGATCTGCGCACGGGGCAGAATCGGGATATGTGTAAATTTGCGGACGAGCTCGTGCGCGCGGGCTACGCGCGCGAATACGCGGTGGAGAGCAAGGGCGTGTTCGCGCTCCGCGGCGACATTCTCGATATCTATCCCGTCAACTTAGAGCACCCCGTGAGAATCGATTTCTTCGGCGACGAGATCGAGAGTATTAAACCCTACGACGAGATCACGGGAGAACGGCTTCCCGTCGTAAACGAAATCACGATATCTTCGGCAACCGACGTCGTGCTTGAAGAGGGGGAAGAGGCGGAGATTCTCGTAAAGTTTCAAAAAGAGCTTTCCTTAGCTCCCAATCCGGAGGCGAAGCGCAGACTTGAAAATATCTTCGAAGAAATCAAGGCGGACGGCTTCCGTTCGGAATTTATAATGCCCCTTCTCAAAAATTCGGCGTGCTTTTTCGATATCGTCGGGCGGGGCGTGCAGCTTATATTCGACGAAACGAAGCAGATCGCCGATCGGATGGAGGGGCTCTATAAGGAGCACGCGGAGCGGTTTTTAACGCTCAAAGAGGGCGGCGAGGTCGCTTCCTTTTCCGAGTTTCAGTTCGTTCCGCAAAAAGCCGTTTCCGATTTTAACGGCAAAAGGGCGGTGTCCCTTTCGGCGTTTACGGGAAAGACCTACTTCTTCGACCCCTTAAAAGCGCACCGCTTTACCGCCGCGCCCGTGCGCCGCTATATCAACAGCTTTACGGATTTATATACCGACCTTTCCGCGTGGAAAAGAACGGGCTACCGCGTCGTGCTCTGCTGCGGGAACACGGAGCGGGCAGAAAAAATGAGGGACGCGCTCGACGAAAACGGCTTTACGCCCGCCGTGCTTCCCTCGTCGCTCTTGCATTTTAAGGGGATCGCGGTGACGGACAGCCCGCTTTCGCACGGCTTTATTCTGCACGAGAGCAAGCTCGCCGTGTTGGGCTCGGACGATCTGTTCTTGAAAGCGCCCAAGGAGCGGCGTATCAAGAAGCGCAGGGGGGACTTGTTTTTAGCCCCCGAAGTGGGCGATTACGCCGTGCACGAAATGCACGGGATCGGCAGGATCGTCGGAACGAAAAAAATCGAAACGACGGACGGCGTCAAGGAATATATCGCGCTTGAATACAAGGGCGGCGACGTGCTCTACGTGCCCGTGGAGCAGATGGACGCGCTCAGCAAATACATGGGCGAAGAGAATCCGACCCTCTCGAAGATCGGGGGTGCGGAGTTCGAACGGGTCAAGGCGCGCGTGCGCGCTTCGCTCAAAAAAATGGCGTTCGACTTGAAGCAGCTCTATCAAGAACGGGGCGAGCGGCGCGGCTTCGTCTTTCCCGCATACCGCGAGGAGATGGAGGAGTTTGCGGCGGCGTTCCCCTATGAAGAGACCGCCGATCAGCTCGTATCCCTCGAAGAGATCGAAAAGGATATGTGCTCGGACAAGGTGATGGACAGGCTTCTGTGCGGGGACGTGGGCTTCGGCAAGACGGAGGTCGCCCTCCGCGCCGCCTACCGCTGTATTTTGGCGGGCAAGCAGGCGGCTCTGATGTGTCCCTCGACCGTGCTTTCCGAACAGCATTTCCGCACGGCGACGGAGCGGATGAAAGACTTCGGCGTGCGGGTGGAGGCAATCAACCGCTTCCGCTCCGACAAGGTGCAAAAGGAGATTCTGTCCGCACTCGAACGGGGTGAAATCGACCTCATTATCGGTACGCACAGACTTCTTTCGTCCGATATTAAATTCAAGGACTTAGGGCTTCTTTTGCTCGACGAGGAACAGCGTTTCGGCGTAGAGCACAAGGAAAAAATCAAGAATATGAAGCGGGACGTCGATTGCCTTACCATGACGGCGACGCCCATTCCGCGTACGCTGCATTTGTCCCTTTCGGGCATTCGGGACATTTCGACCATTCAAACGCCGCCCCGCGCCCGCCTGCCCGTGCAGACCTACGTTGCGGAGGAGACGGAATCTCTTTTAAGGGACGCGGTGTTGAGAGAGGTTTCGAGAAAGGGACAGGTGTTCGTTCTGTATAACCGCGTGGAGAGTATCTTCTCGTTTGCGCGCCGCTTGCAGGAGATCGTGCCCGAAGCGCGCGTCACCGTCGCGCACGGTAGAATGGATAAGGCGACTCTTGAAAATTCCGTGTTCGGCTTCTACCGCGGCGAGAGCGATATTTTGGTGACGACGACCATTATCGAAAACGGAATCGATTTGCCCAATGCGAATACCATTATCGTCATCGACGCCGACCGCTTGGGGATATCACAGCTCTATCAGCTCCGCGGAAGAGTGGGGCGTGGCGCAAGGCTTGCGCACGCGTACTTTACCTATAAGCCCGAACGGGTGATGACGGAAAACGCCGCCGAACGCTTAAAAGCCATTATGCAGTTTACCGAGCTGGGGTCGGGCTTCAAGATCGCCATGCGCGATTTGGAGATCCGCGGCGCGGGCAGCGTTTTGGGCGCGGAACAGCACGGGCACATGGATAAGGTGGGCTACGAGCTCTATTCCAAAATTCTTAAAGAGGAGATCACGGGGGAGCAGGAGACGAGCGTCGATTTGGATATCAAGGCGACGGCGTTCATTCCCGAAAGCTATATCGAGTCGGCGGCGGGGCGCATGGATACCTATAAGCAGATCGCGGAAATCAGGAGCGCGGCGGACTATAAACGCGTGTGCACTTCCCTCGAAGAGACCTACGGAACGCTTCCTGTGGAGACCGTCAATTTGCTCGTGATTGCCGTCATGAAGAGCTACGCCGTAAAATTCCACGTCAAAAAAATCTCCGTCGGGCAAAAGGGCGGAGCAATGGAATTTACTTCGTTAAAGACGCTCGGCGATAGTAGGATTTCCGCCGCGATCGATAAATACGGGCGTGATTTGAGCCTTGATATGACGAGCGCGCCCGTTTTAAGGTTTCGTTCCATGGGCGACGGCGGCAAAACCATGATATTTATGACGAAATTTTTGAAATTTGCGTCATCTTTTACTTGATTTACAAAAAAATTACTTGCGTGATTTTGCAATATGCGCTATAATGGATAAGTGTGATTGTGGGTTTTTGTATCCCTTTCACGGAAAAGTTCGGAGTATATTATGAAGATTAACAGAAAAAAAGCGGCGGCTGTTGCGGTCGCGGCAATCATGACTTGCGGAATGTTTGCGGGCTGCGATCTCGTGATCCAGAACGAAAACGAGAACATGAAGCAAACGGTTGCGGAAGTGAATATTAAGGATTCCGCGAACTTCCAAAAGGAGTTCACGGGTGTGAACGACGAGCTCCTTACGAAAGTCATCGGCACGGCTTCCGTTTCCAAGCGGGACATGATCGCTACGTTCGTGGGATCGGGTTACAGCGCGATGAGCTCCTACGGGTGGAGCTATAAGGATACGTTCGACGCGATCATCGATTCGCTCGTTCAGCGCCAAGTATATATTCAGTATGCAAAGGCGTACTTCCTCAAAAACGGTTGGACGGACAAGGACGACAATAACAAGGAATACACCTATAACGAACTTGAAAAGTTTAACGCCGCCGTCAAAGATAAAGAGGGCGTCGATTACGATATTGCGGCAACCGCATATTTCCTTACGAAAAAGGAAATCGATAAGGCGACCTATACGACGCGCGTTATGTTCAACAACTCGATCGACTCCCTTGAAGATCGGTTTATCAAGAAGGATGACGACGACACGGATTACGAAACCGACGTGAGAACGACCCCTACGGGACTGAATACTTCGAACTCCGATTATTGCCCCGCGGGATATCAGGTCTACACGGGCACGGGTAAACAGAGCGGCGTTCACGTTTACGAGCCGAAGGACGGATCGACGACCACGACGCGCCTTCGCGCCTACAACGAGCTTCTTGCGAGCTTGAAATCGAACGGACTCGTAGAGAACGGCGAGGATACGAGTAATATCGAATCGCTCCAATACTACAAGCTCGAACAGAAGGGGGACTTGGAGGACGCGCTCATTCAAAAAATGACCGATACCTTTACGAAGCAGGCGGAAGAAAAACTTACCGAGGATTACCTCAAAGGCAAGTTTGAAACGACGCTCGAAAATCAGAGCGATATTTACGCAAAATCGTCCTCTTCGTTGGAGAGCGATATGGACTCCGTTTCCGATTCGAAATTCGTTTTAACGGCAGTTCCCGATCAGCCCCAGTTCGGCTTTGTTATCAACATTCTTCTTCCGTTCTCCGCGGCGCAGTCGGACGAGCTCAGCTCCGTCACGCAGGACTTCGGCGATACGAAGGGGAACAAGTTCATGGCGCGCGCAAAACTTTTGTCGAAAATCAAAGCGACCGATCAGCGCGGCAGCTGGTTTACGGGCGAGACGGATTATTCCTTCAAGGTGACGGGCGAGGACGCGGCGGACAAGGCGAAAAAGGCGTACGGTTATCAAGAGGGCGAGAGAGAATGGCTCTTCTTCGAGGATAACCTCAACGACAGTAAGAGCGATTCCAAGTACGACCGCTTGAAGAACTACTACGGCAAATACACCTACAACGGAAAGGTTTCTTATAACGAGGAGACGAAGAAGTACGCGCTTCAACCTAAGAAAATCACCATCGACGATTTTATCGACGAAATGGAAGGGTATTTGAATTACGCGTTTGACGGCACGGTTGCGTCCGGCGCTAAGAAGAACGATTATTCCACGGATTACTATAACGAAGACGGAAGCGTCAATTACGGGCAATTCGTCTACTATGAAGGGAGCGTTGATTTCGGAAGCGACGGCTTCAATGCAAATCAAATCTTCAAAGCGGGTACTCCCGAAAACAAGGCAATGTCCGTCATAAACGAATTGTCGTTCGCGTATAATACGGATACGGGCGGACTCAATTCCTACCTCGGCTATGCGGTCACGGCGAACAAGACGAACTTCGTAAGTGAGTTCGAGTTCGCGGCGCAGAAGGTCGTAAGCGAGGGCGCGGGACACTATATTGTCGTTCCCTCCGACTACGGCTGGCATATCATCTACTGCACCTTCTCGTTCGTAGGCGGCAAGGATTATGAAGGCATCAATACGCCGTTTGCATACGATCACGAATCGAGAGAGCAAGAGGGGACTTTCTCCTATCTCTTCTACGAGAGCTACAAGGCGGACACCGCTTCCAAGGAATCGACAAACCGCCGCAGTCAGATCATTTCCTCCTATAAGGACAGCTACACGATTTACGAAGACCGCTTTGAGGATCTTTCGAATCTCGATAACAGAAACTAACGCATAATAAAACGATTCTTTTTCGGGGCTTCAATGGGAATTTGGGAAGCTATTTGGAAATCGGCTGTATTAGGTACGGTGCAGGGACTCACGGAGTTCCTGCCCGTTTCTTCAAGCGGACATTTAACGCTTTTACAGCAGATTTTAGGCTACGATTTAGGCGTTGCGGGAATGACGTTCGTCAATATTTTACTGCATTTCGGAACGCTGCTCTCCGTCGTTTTCGTGTTCAGAAAGGATATTTTGGCGCTCTTCAAAAAGCCCTTCAAAACGCTTTTTATGCTGATCGTGGCAACGATTCCCGCAGGCGTTATCGGATTACTGTTCGAGGATAAAATAGAGGCGGTATTCGATCCTTCTTCCAATGCCGCCTGGCTGTGCTGGCTTGCGGTATTCTTCGCGCTTACGGCGTTCATTCTTCTTTTGACCGAATTCGTCTCTTCTCGGCGGAAAAAGACTTCGCCCCTTGATTGGAAGCACTCCGTTTCCATGGGGCTTGCGCAGGCGGCGGCGCTCTTCCCCGGAATTTCGCGGAGCGGCTCTACGATCGCGGCGGGCGTGATTTCGGGCGCAAAGCGGGACGAGGTCGCAAAGTTCTCCTTCCTCATGAGCATTCCCGTGATTTTGGGAAGTCTTGCGGTGGAGGTCTTTCATTTGATAAAGCCCGACGAGGGCGTGAGCGTCGCGATCGAAACGAGCGGGATCATCGGCATGATCGTCGGGGTCGTCTTTTCCGCGGTCGCTGGATTCTTTGCAATCAAAGTCATGCTCAAAGTCATCAGAAAGGGGAACTATAAATGGTTTGCGGTGTACCTTGTTGCGCTCTCGTTCACCTGCTTTTGGCTGAACGCGCTCGGCGTGCTTTAAGGCACATAAACTTCCGTTTTCTTCCCATACTTTGAGTATCGGAGGTAACGGAAATGAGATTGCATTGCGGAGACACCTGCCCCAAGACAGGCGCGTATAAGGTCGTAGACGGCGAGGGCAGGATCATGAATACGATTTATGTGGGCGAGGGGGAGAGTATGCCTCCTACGCAGGCGGCAAACTGTCATTATGAATCAGAATTATAATTGATTAAGGAGATACCCATGACGAGGGGCGAAAAAGCGGAACAGAGTTTCAGAGAGGGCTACAACTGCACGCAGGCGGTCGTGCTCGCCTTTATGGACGATATGAAGGCGGATAAAGAGACTCTGCTTAGAGTAGCGCACCCCTTCGGCGGCGGTATGGGAAGACTTCGCTTGACCTGCGGGGCGGTCTCGGGCGCGGTCATGTGTTTGGGACTTTTCTTTCCTCAGCTCAAAAAGAGCGAGCTCTACGCGATCGTGCAGGAATACTGCCGCCGCTTTGAGGAAAAAAACGGAAGTATTATTTGCGGCAGGCTTCTTTCGGGTGCGGGGATCGGCGTCGATTGTTCCCCGAATGCGGAGGCGCGAACGGAAGAGTATTATAAAAAACGTCCCTGTCCGCTTCTCATTCGGGACGCGGCGGAGCTTCTCGAAACCCTGTTGAAAGAACGCGGAATGCTTTCCTGAGGAAGAAGGGGGAGCATTTTTTATTTGCTTTTCGAAAAAAACTCTTTACAGTCGGCGCAAATTAGTATATAATTAGTATTGACAAAGAATCGGAGAAAGGAAATGCGCATAGTATTCGGAAATTGGAAATACCTTTTTAAGAATTTCTGGTACGTACTCGTCTGCGGGTTAGTGCCGGCGATTTTTCTTGCGCTCACTTTCGACTATACCGCGATCGCGGGATTCGTGCACGGAGTTTTCAACGGAAATCCGCGCACGGGCTTTTTGGAAATGCTCCGCGCGTTCGCGCTCGTCAGGATAGATTCCGCGCTCGGCGGGATATATACGGTATTTGCGTATATTGTATCGTCGCTCTTTGCGGCGCTCATGCTCTCCCTCGTGGAAAAGCATATGCGTATCGGAAAGCGCACGTTCAGCGGCGTGGGAACGGAAATGAAGAATCTGCTTTTGCCCGTTTTTCTGATCGTCTTTTTGTTCTATGCGCTCGGCGAGCTCGCGGCGATCATTCTTGCGGCGCTCCTGTTTGCGATTTTTTCGATTTCGTCCACCGCGCTCGTGTACATTCTTGCGGCGCTTGCGTTCCTGTTCGTCGTATTCATTTTTCTGTATGCGTTCGAAGCGTTTTATCTATGGTTGCCCTGTCTGCAAATCACGGGCTTCCGTCCCTATCACGCGTTTCTGTATTCCTACCGTCTCTCGATCGGGGTAAGGTGGAAGCTCATTGCGGCGCACGCGCTCTCCTTGGTGGTTTTGGTGGTTGCGCTCGGCGGAATTTCCTTCCTTCCCGAAATCGTATTCCGCGCCGTTGCGCTCGTTCTCACGCTGTTCCTGTATTCGGGACTGTTTATCCGCATGGAGACCGTCTATTTCGAAACGGATAAATTGGACAGAGAGGACGTCATCAAAAGCTATAAGGACCTTTAATTATGAGATTTCGTAATGCGATTCACATCACGATAGATAATTTTTCGAGCGTATTTAAGTTGCTCCTATACTCCGTACTCACGGGTGCGGTGTTTATGAGTTTGAGTTATCTGATCATCCGTCTCGGTTTGGACGGAATTTTTTCGGGTAGTCCCACGAAGGAAGTTGCGGGGCTCATTAAGGGCTTTTTCAATGCGATCGTCACGGGCGATTCCAATTTCTTAAACGCATTTCACGATACCTTTGCAGTGGCATTTAACGATTTCAAAGAACTGCTTCTAAATTCAACGGGCGCGATCGTGGGAACGTTTTTTGGCGTTGCCGCCATCTATCTTCTGTCCCGCTTTATGAACGGGCTCGGCCGTTTTGCGGTCGCGGGAACGATGAACGACCGCATGGGCACCTTCTCCCGTACGAAGTTTTCAAGCTCGTATTTTAAGAATATCGCCAAGGGCGCGCTGTACGAAGTCATTTACGTGCCGCTCATCTTCCTTTACGACGTTATCATGGTGCTCGTCTGTTGGTTTGCCTTCTTCGAAGTACCCGCGCTGCTCTCTATCAGCGGTTGGGTTTCGGTATTTTTCTCGCTGGCGTTTACAACCACTGCGGTCGCCTGTTTGGAGGCGCTCAAAATGACGCTTATTTCCGCATGGATCCCTGGGATCCTTGCGGACGAAAAAGGGGTCTCGCTTGCCTTCCGCGATAGTCTGCGCGCCAAAAAGCACTTTGGCAGAAGGTTTGCAAGTTTCCTGGTCGCGGTCTATCTAATCATCGTAACGAACGTTTTGTTTGCGCTCTGCACGTTCGGAAGCGCGCTTTTGGTAACGCTTCCTTTGAGCTTCGTGTTCCTGCTTGCGTTGCAGTTCGTGCAGTACTACGAGGACAATTCGAAAAAATACTTTATTTCTTCGCGCACCATCACGGGCGGCGAGGAAAAACCGAACGGCTTAGACGAGTAAATTTTGCGCTTAACGCGCCGATAGGGAGAGTGAAATATGTCTTATAACGAAAATTACGAAAAGTGGCTGAACGATCCGCGCCTTGACGAAGAGAGCAAGGCGGAGCTTCTTGCCATTAAAGACGACGAAAAGGAGAAGGAATACCGTTTCGGTGGCGAGCTCGAATTCGGCACGGCGGGTATGCGCGGCATTATCGGCTGCGGCATCAACATGATGAATATCTACACCGTTATGCGCGCAACGGAGGGACTCTCCCGCTACATATGCTCGCTTGGAGCGGAGGCGAAGAAGAGAGGCGTCGTCATCTCCTACGATACGAGAAGAAAGAGCCGCCTTTTTGCCGAAAAGTCCGCGGGCGTTTTAGCAAAGAACGGAATCAAGGCATATCTTTTTTCCGAGGTGCACCCCGTGCCTATGCTCTCGTATGCGGTGCGCGCACTGAAAACGATTGCGGGCATCATGATCACGGCTTCGCACAATCCCAAGGAATACAACGGCTATAAGGTATACGGCGAGGACGGCGCGCAGATGTCGCCCGAGGCGACGGCGCTCGTTGTAAAGGAAATCGAAAAGATCGACGACTATCTTTCGGTCACGGGCGACGAAAACAGTCCGCTCATTTTGCCTGTTCCTAAAAAGGTCGATAAAACCTATTTGAAGGCGCTTTCCAAACTAACGCTCTCCAAGAAGGCGGTCAAGAAGTGCGGAAAGGATTTGAAGCTCGTCTATACGCCCGTGCACGGCTCGGGCTACGTTCCCGTAACAAGCATTCTTGCAAAGCTCGGAATCAACGTGACCGTCGTCGAAGCGCAGAAGAATCCCGATACGGAATTTTCCACGGTCAAAGTGCCCAATCCCGAATTCAAGGAAACGCTCTCTATGGGCATTGCGCTTGCGAATGAAATCCATGCGGACGTGGTATTCGGCACCGACCCCGATTCCGACCGCTTGGGCGTTGCGATCAAGAACGACGAAGGGGAGTTCATCGCGCTTTCGGGCAACCAAGTAGGAATTTTGCTTCTCGATTACATATTGACTCGCTTGAAAGAGGAGAACGCATTGCCTAAGAACGCCGCCGTGGTAAAATCGTTCGTCACGACTGGCATGGCAAAGGCGATCGCAGACGATTTCGGCGTTGCGCTCTTCGAAACCCCCGTCGGCTTCAAGTTTATCGGCGAAAAGATCAAAGAGTGGGAAAAGAGCGGGGCGTATACCTACGTGTTCGGCTTCGAGGAATCCTGTGGGTATCTTCGCGGCACGCACGCGCGCGATAAGGACGCGGTCGTGGCAAGTATGCTCGCGGCGGAAATGGTGTGCTACTACACCTATATCGGCAAGAGCGTGTATGCGCGCCTCATGGAAATTTACGAAAAATACGGCTACGTTCTCGATAAAAATATCTCCGTTCAGTATTCGGGCTTGAACGCCATGAAGGAGATGAACGCCGTCGTTGACGCGTTAAAGACGGTGAAGGTAGACTCGTTCGGAGACTTTACCGTTACCGCGGTGCGCGACTATTCCGCTTCGGTGAGAAAAACGGCGGAAGGAATTGAGGAAACACTCGATATTCCCAAGTGCAACTGCGTGTACTACGAACTCGAAGGCGGCTCGTTCATCTGCGTGCGCCCGTCGGGCACGGAGCCAAAACTCAAAATTTACTATTCGGTACGCGCCGAGAACGAGGAAAAGGCGAACGAAGCGCTCGAAAAAGCGAAAAAATCCGTCGAAGAACTTTTGGAAAGCGTTAAAAAGTAAGCGGAAATGAGTACGAATGAAGAGCAAA
>JAIDSX010000058.1 GCA_029060985.1 Clostridia bacterium
TAATGATATTTATGAAAAAGATCATCGAAACAGAAGGTATGTGCTGTAAAAAATGCGCGGAGCGTGCCGAAAAAAAGCTGCTTCTTGCAGACGGCGTATCGGGCGCGCGCGCCAATTATAAGAAAGGCGTCATTTTGGTGGAATCGTCGCTCACCGACGAAGAGCTGATTTCGATCGTGACGGAAGCAGGGTTTACGGTCAAGGAAGTGCGCGAGCGGAAGGGCATTTTCTCCCGCTGAAAAATTTCCCCGCAAAACAGTTGACAAGCAGCCGCAAGGGGGTTATAATAAATCATACCTATTCGGTAGGATATGATATGAAGATTTCTTCCATGGGCAGATACGCGGTCAGAATTATGGTGGAGCTTGCGAAACACGGCGACGGATTTCTTTCCGTTTCCGAGCTTTCGAAAACGCAGGACGCCTCCGTAAAGTATACCGAAAAAATCATCTCCATGCTTTTGAAGGCGAATTTGATTTTAAGCGTGCGCGGCGCACAGGGCGGATACCGTCTCGTGCGGACTCCCGAGGAATACAGCGTCCGTGAAATTTTAGCGGTGACGGGCGATCTCCCCAAGCTTGCGCCCTGCCTTGAAAGCGCAACGAAGTGCGAGCGGGTGGGCGCGTGCTCCAGCCTGAGCTGTTGGGAAAAGCTGGACGGCTTGATCACGGAATACTTACAGAGCGTAAAGCTATCCGATTTGATATCGGGCTAAAAAGGCGTTAAATGCCTTTTATTTTCGGAAATAAATCCTACTTAACGGGTATGAATTGAAAGGAGAACTTATGATATATTTGGACAACGCGTCTACGACGAGGCTCGACAAGAGCGTTCTCGATCAAATGCTTCCGTATCTTACGGAAGAGTACGGGAATCCTTCGGCGATCTATAAACTTGCGAAGACGACGCATAAGGCGGTGGAGGAGGCGCGGGCAAAGGTTGCAAAAATTCTTAACTGCGAGCCTGCCGAAATCTACTTTACCGCAAGCGGAAGCGAGAGCGACAACACCGCGATCAAGGGAATCGCAAGGCGGTATCAGAACAAGGGCAAACACATTATCACTTCCAAAATCGAGCACCCCGCAGTCCTCGAAACCTGCAAGGCTCTGGAAAGAGAGGGGTTTGAGGTCACCTATATATCGGTGGACGAAAACGGGATTCTTAATTTGAAGGAGCTTGAAAAGTCGGTCAGAGAGGATACCGTTTTGATTTCCGTCATGTTTGCGAACAACGAAATCGGAACGCTCCAACCCGTGAAGGAAATCGGGGAAATCGCAAAGAAACACGGCGTATATTTCCACACGGACGCGGTGCAGGCGGTCGGAAGCGAACTGATCGACGTAAAGGCGTTGGGGATCGACGCTCTGTCCCTCTCCGCGCATAAATTCCACGGGCCCAAAGGGGTGGGCGCGCTGTACGTCAAACAGGGCGTGCGCTTTGAAAGATTCGTAGACGGCGGTCATCAGGAAAAGGGACGGCGCGCCGGCACGGAGAACGTTGCGGGAATCGTGGGGCTTGCGGCGGCAATGGAGCTTGCCTATAAAGAGCTTGAAGAAAAGAATAAAAGGGTGCGCGCCCTTCGGGATTACTACGAAGCGGAGGTCGAAAAGCGTATTCCTTATATCAAGAGGAACGGCGATAAACAGAAACGGCTTGCGGGCACGAGCAATATTTCCTTTGAGTTTATCGAGGGCGAGGGACTTTTACTCAATCTCGACATAAAGGGGATCTGCGCTTCGAGCGGAAGCGCCTGCACGTCCGGCTCGCTCGACCCTTCGCACGTGCTGCTTGCGATCGGCTTAAAGCACGAGATTGCGCACGGGTCTCTAAGGATTTCGATCGGGAAGTACAACACCAAAGAGGAAATTGACTTCCTTGTCGAGAGCCTCGTTGAAATCGTCAATAAATTAAGAGAAATGTCGCCCTTATACGAAAGGGTCACGGGAGGAAATTAAAATGGATTATTCGGAAAAAGTCATCGACCACTACACGAGCCCTCGGAACGTCGGAAAGATAGAGGACGCTTCGGGAGTCGGCGAAGTGGGCAACCCCGTCTGCGGGGACATTATGAAAATGTATTTGAAAATCGAAAACGACGTGATCGTGGACGTAAAGTTTAAGACGTTCGGCTGCGGCGCCGCGATTGCGACGAGCAGTATCTCCACCGAAATGATCAAAGGCAAAACGGTGGAAGAGGCGTTAAAGCTCAAAAACAGCGACGTCGTCGAGGCTTTGGATGGACTTCCGCCCGTAAAGATACACTGTTCGCTGTTGGCGGAAGAGGCGATCCACGAAGCGGTTGCCGACTATTTCAGAAAGCAGGGAACGATGACGGAAGAGGAAATCGTGAAAAAGTGTAACCTCAAACCGCACGACTGCGAACACTGTTGCCATTAAAATATTGATCTTTGGTTTACTAAGCCCCGCGCAAAAGCGCGGGGCTTTTATGATAAAAAAATTATATAATTTCTTTCAAATGACTTGACAAACGCGTACGGGGGGGGGTATTATAGTATCAATAAAAGTTGAAAAGTGTAATTTCAACCCCGCGCTTTTCGGCAAAAAATTTTTTATAGGAGAAAGGGTATGAAAAAGAAAATTTTAGCAACAGTACTTGCAGGCGCGATGGTGGCAACTTGTGCGGCGAGCTTGGCGGCTTGCGGCGACAGCAAGGTAAGTATGCCGAAGGGTGACGAGGTCACGGATACGGAGTGGGCGGAATTTTTTGAAAAGACGACTGAGGTCAAAAACTATACGCTTGAATATTCCGTAGATTCCACGGCAACCATAAAGGGAACGTATAAAGCGCCGACCGGTATGGATATTACGAAGAAGAAAGAGCAAACCATTGAGGGAAAATCTAAGGCTTCGGAGAGCGGGCTCGCTCTTTACGATGTGGAAAATAATAAGGCTTATTCGGAGACCAAGTCCTCTTCGGAACTGAGCATGAAGGGCGACGAAGACAAATCCACGTCTGAGAGCGAGGGAACCGAAAAAGAATATTACGAGTTGAAAGCGGAGAAAGAGGGCGTTAAGACTTATTGGTACGCGGATTACTCTAAATTCGAAAGCAGCAGCGAAAGCCCCCTCGGGAAAGATTCGAAAAAGAAAGAGGAATATTGGGACGCATACACCGAGGTTGAATTTGCAGAAAGCTACATATATGAAATATTTGAGGGTGACATATATTTTTACGAATCGAAAGAGGAGAATGCGGAAGAAAAGAGTATCCTCGAGCTGTATGAAAAGTTCACTTATGCCGACGGCGTTTATACTGCAACGCTTTACAAAGAAGTTGAACTCTACGAGGTACTTGAGCTTAGCGACATCATTGAGTGTACCGTTAAGGTCAGCTTCAACAAGGCAGAGAAATGCGTGATCGGTTACAGCGTTAAGACCGAGGGCGAAGGAAATCTGAAGATTGAAGAGTCCAATCTTGTGCCCGTGTCCTACAATCTCGATTATACGTATAAGGCAGAGTCCGTTTACAGCCTTACCAATATCAAGAGCACCGACGTTTCCAAGAAAGTCGATAAAGACCTCACCAAGGCTTTGGATAAAGCCAAGGCAGAAGAAGCTAACGCATAACAAAATGCAAACAAAAACCCCGCGCTTTTCGCGCGGGGCTTTTTTATAACGGTAATAGAAAACCCGCCGTCGGCGGATTTCTTTATTAAGTGTTATTCGGGGATTTTTGGCATATAGCCTTCGAAAATAATATTGTCGGCATACTTTCTTGCAACCACCTCTTCTTCGGGCGAGCGCACCGTCCAGCCGAGCTTGTGTCCCGTAAATTTTTCCGTCGCCTTGTTGGGGTAGTCCGTAAAGTGGTAGCTGATAAAATCGGGCTTCACGCGCTTGTTAAAGCTCATGTTTTTGACCGCGCGCGCCTTGATTTTCCAAATAGGCGAGTTATTAAAATCTTTCTTCGAGGAATCCGCCGTGGCGAGGATACCCGCGGGAATATCGGGGCGGAGCTTCTTGAAATCGCCTATATAGAAGGGCTGAAAGCTCTGCACGGCGTATTCGCCTTTGTAATCTTTAAGCTCCTCCGTAAAGAGCCGAAGAAAGTCCTTTCTGTTGACGCTCGGCATATTTTTGAGCTCGATCAAAAGGGGAACTTTTCCGTCGATTTCCCTTAAAAATTCCGAGAATAGGGGAATGCGTTCCTGACTGTTTGCAAGGTGCAGAACGGATAGATCCTCGAACGAGCAATCCTTCACGAGTAAATTTGCGCCCGTCATTCTTTCGAGAGAGTCGTCGTGAAAAACGACGATTTTTCCGTCTTTTGAAAGGCGCACGTCCGTTTCGATGGGAAACCCGCATTCAATCGCCGCTTGGAACGCCGAAACACTGTTTTCGGGATTGTTTTCATCATGCAGACCGCGGTGCGCGATCGGCTTTTTGAGAATAAAATCAAGTTCCATGAGTTTATTTTAGCAAATTTTACCGAAAAATGCAATACTTGTTGCAAAAATTTCACTTATTTATTATAATGTACTTACGCTTATTCGGAGAAATTATGGCAAAACCCAATCAAAATATTCGTAACTTCTGCATTATCGCGCATATCGACCACGGCAAGAGCACCATTGCAGACCGCATTATGGAGCTTACGGGGCAGGTTTCTAAGCGCGATATGGAAGATCAGCTTCTCGACAGCATGGATATCGAGCGCGAGCGCGGCATTACCATTAAGCTCACGCCTGTAAGAATGTTCTATAACGCCCTCGACGGCAACGAATACGTCTTTAATCTGATCGATACGCCGGGGCACGTGGACTTTACCTACGAGGTCAGCCGTTCGCTCGCCGCGTGCGAGGGCGCGATCCTCGTCGTGGACGCCACGCAGGGAATCGAGGCGCAGACGCTTGCAAACGTCTATCTTGCCCTCGATAACGATTTGGAAATCGTTCCCGTCATCAATAAAATCGATTTGCAGTCCGCAAGAATCGACGAGACGAAAAAGGAAATCGAGGACGTGATCGGGCTGGATACGGAGGGGTGCCCCTGCGTTTCCGCCAAGGAGGGCACGAATATCCGCGATATTCTGGAAGCGGTGGTAAAGCTCGTTCCGCCCCCCAAGGGAGATACCGACTCTCCGCTCTCCGCGCTCATCTTCGACAGCTATTACGACAACTATAAAGGCGTTATCCTCTTTGTGCGCGTGATGGACGGAAGCGTAAAGGTGGGGGATAAAATCAAGACCTTCCTATCCGAAAAGGTCTACGAGGTGACGGAAGTAGGGGTGTTCGCGCCCCACCTGCAACCGCAGGAGATTCTCTCGGCGGGGGACGTCGGCTACGTTGCGGCGAGCATTAAATCTATTCAGGACGTCGCCGTGGGCGATACGCTCACGAACGCCGAAAAGCCCGCTTTAACGCCGCTGCCCGGCTATAAACAGGTACAGCCCGTCGTGTTCTGCGGAATCTTCCCCTTGGACGGCAGTAAATTCCAAGACTTGCGCGACGCAATTCAAAAGTTAAAATTAAACGACGCGGCGCTCACCTTCGAGCCCGATAATTCTGCTGCGCTCGGCTTCGGCTTCCGTTGCGGATTTTTGGGGCTTTTGCACATGGAGATCATGCAGGAGCGCATCGAGCGGGAATTCAACCTCGATATTATTACGACTGCGCCCTCCGTTTCTTACCTCGTGCACAAGACGGACAGCGAGGAATTTTTCGTGGACAACCCGTCGCACCTTCCGCCCGCTTCGGATATCGACTATATGGAAGAGCCCGTCGTCAAAGCGGAAATCTTCACCCCGCCCGACTATCTTGGCCCTATCATGGACTTGTGCCGCGATAAGAGGGGCGTGTTCGGCGATATGACCTATCTCGACCCGCGCAGGGTGAAACTCAACTACCGCCTGCCCCTCAACGAAATCGTGTACGACTTCTTTGACGAGCTCAAATCCCGCACGCGGGGCTATGCGAGCTTCGACTACGAGCTTGCAGGCTACGAAAGGAGCAAGCTTGTCAAGCTCGATATTCTCTTAAACGGGGAGGTGTGCGACGCGCTCTCCATGATCGTGCACGAGGATCACGCCTATTCGCGGGGCAGAACGCTGTGCGAAAACCTCAAAGACGCGATTCCCCGTCAGCTCTTCGAAATTCCCGTACAGGCGGCGGTGGGCGGAAAAATTATCGCCCGCGAAACGGTCAAGGCAGTTAGAAAAGACGTTTTAGCCAAGTGCTACGGCGGCGACATTACGCGTAAGAAAAAGCTGCTCGAAAAGCAGAAAGAGGGCAAAAAGCGTATGCGCAAAATCGGCACGGTGGAAGTGCCGAGCGAAGTGTTTATGGAAATTTTGAAAACGAATAAGGACAAATAATGACTTTTTCCGAAAGCGTTTACGAATATCTTAAAACCGTGCCCAAGGGGAAAGTGGTGACCTACGGCATGATCGCGTTTGCGATCGGTCACCCGCGCGCCAGCCGTCAGGTGGGAAACGCGCTTCACCATAACCCCACGCCCGTCGTCGTGCCCTGTCACAGGGTGGTCAACCGCGAGGGCAGGCTTGCGCCCGAATTTGCGTTCGGCGGCATGGATATGCAGGCTTCGCTACTCCGTTCCGAGGGCGTGGAAGTAGTGGACGGCTACGTAGACTTAAATCAATATCTTTGGAGAGAATAATGGCGGGAATCTATTTACATATTCCGTTCTGTAAACAAAAATGCACCTATTGCGACTTTGCTTCCTTTCCCGATAAGCTGAATTTCGCGGAATCGTACATGGCTTGTCTTTATAAGGAAATCGAGCTTCGCAGTAAGGAGCTCAAAGACTACGTTTTCGACACCGTGTATATCGGCGGGGGAACGCCCTCGGTGATCGACCCCAAATATATCTACGGCGCAATGAAGCAGATCACGAAGCTCCTGCGTTTGAGTAAAAATCCCGAAGTGACGATCGAGATGAATCCCGGCACGGTCAGCGAGAGCAAATTAAAGACCTATTCGAGCGCGGGGATCAACCGTTATTCGGTGGGACTACAAACGGCGATCGATTCCCAGCTTGAAAACTTAAACCGTATTCACACGGTGCGCGAATTTATGACCTGTGCGTCGCTGTTAAAGGGCAGGAATTTTTCGGTGGACGTCATGCTCGGCATCAAAGGGCAGACTGAGGACGACGTGAAAAAGACCATCGAGCTTGCCGCGGGCGTGGGCGCAAAGCACATCTCCATGTATGCGCTGACTCCCGAAGACGGCACGCCCATCTACACCGACTATCTGAACGGCGAGCTTCCCGACGGCGACGAGGTGCGTTCTCTCTACGACTTTGGCTACGCGCTCTTGAAAGAGAAGGGTTATTATCGCTACGAGGTGAGCAACTTCGCAAAGAAGGGCTACGAGAGCAAGCATAACCTCAATTATTGGAAGCGCGGGGAGTATATCGGCTTCGGCGTTTCGGCAAGCTCCTTTATGTGCGGAAAACGCTTCACGAACACCTTCAATTTGGACGAGTATATCAAGTGCGTTTTATCGGGTTTCCTTCCCGTGATCGAGAGTGAAACGGTGGAAAACGAGGACGCAAAGTTCGAATTTTTAATGCTTGCTCTTCGCACTTCGAAGGGCGTTTCCGCTTCGGAATACAAAACGGCGTTCGGGAGCGATTGGAAAGAGGACTTTGCGGAAGCGTACAAAAAGACCTCTTCCTATCTGGAAGAGGACGGCGATTTCACGCATATCAAAGAGGAATACCTCTACGTGCAAAATCAGATTTTAACGGAGTACATGAAGAGCTGAGCATATGAAAAGGCAAGACATTCAAATCAGAGACCCGTTTGTATTCGTCGAGAACGGCACGTATTATCTGATCGGCACGACGGGCGCAGACCCGTGGGGCAGAGGGAGCGATTTAGCACTTTATGCTTCTTACGATTTAGAGGAGTTCGAAAAGAAGGGCGTTATGGTGACGGACGGCTCGCTCGATTCGTATAAAAATATCTGGGCGCCCGAATTGCATAAATACCGCGGAAAGTATTATTTGATCGTTTCCGCAGTCCGCAAGGACGTGGGCAGGGGGAGCTTTATTTTCGTTTCCGACCGCGTTGACGGCGATTATAAAATGCTGACGGGGCGTTACGTGACCCCCGCGGGCTGGGGCTGTTTGGACGCGACGCTGTTTGTCTATAAAGACAAGCCCTATCTGTATTTTGCCAACGAGTGGATGACGCCCATTACAAACGACGGCGACGGAAGTTTGTACGTTGCCGCACTTAGCGAGGATTTGACGGAAATTATCGGCGAGCCTAAAAAAATTATCAGCGGAAAGAATAGCGGAATCGCAATCGAAGTTCAAGATAAAACGGGAACGATAAAGGGCTACGTTGCGGAAGGACCGTATCTTTACGAAGAAGACGGAAAAATCGTATTGCTTTGGTCTGCGGTCGGAAAGAACGGATACACCGTCGTAAAGAGCGTGAGTCAAAACGGCGTGTTCGGCGAGTACGAATTTGATAGAATCGTATTCGAAGAGGACGGCGGGCACTGTATGTGCTTTACCGATTTGAAGGGCGTGCGGCGGCTTACCTTGCACCAACCCAACGGAACGCCGAACGAAAGAATGAAGCTGTTTTCTTTATAATGTGACTACGATAAACAGTAATTTAGAGGAGACATGTTTTTAATGAAAAAAGCATTTATAACAATATTGGCTTGTTTAATGGCTATTTTAGCTCTAACGCTGACCGCTTGCGGTGATAACAAAGGAGAAACGGTTTTGGAACTGACGTACCGTAATTCCGACTGTGCGGAGGAAAAAAGCATTTATTTTAACGAAGATTACGAAAGCGTTACATTAAATGCGAAAATTGAAGTCGAAGACGGACTTGCCAAAATGCAAATTCTCGATAAACAGGAAGATAAGGTAGTTTGGGAAAAGACTGCTGACAAAACAGAAGATTTTGACATTGAATTGAAAAATGTAGTTGCAAATACCGAATACTATTTTCACCTGGAAGTCGAACATGCCAAATATATACACTTGTTGGTAACTTCGCCTGTAAAACTTGTTAAAAATAAAGAAAAGCCCGAAGTGCAATCAAAGACTTAACTGCTGTAAAAATTTAATTTGAATATGGAAAAATAAAAAATCCCGCTATGCTTCGCTTGCGAAGACAGCGGGATTTTTATTACCACAGTTTTTCGGGGTCGAAGCCGTAGACCTGAACGACTTCGAAGAGAGGGGAGCGGGCAATGTCCTGTGGCGTTACCACAATGCCGCCGTTCGAATCGATTTCATATCCCGCGTTCTTGTACGCCTGCCATACGAGGTGGGAACAGTGCGTGCTCTTCGGTCTTATGCCCTGATCCTTCTTTGAAAACACGCCGACCGCGATCGAATAGGGGATTCCCGTAAGTTCCTTTCTCGCCTCTTTCGCAATATTCGCACGCGTATCTTTATCGACGTCTTTCAGGCGCAAAAGCATGAAATTTGAGGATTCCGCAAACCACAGATGCCCGTTGTTGGAAGCGCCGCTGTTTCTGCCGAGTTCGAGCGATTCCAAAACCGTACCGTATTCGTCGAGCACGATCGCGGCGTGTCCGTTGCGAAAACCCAAGGTATGCGTGGAGGAGTTTACGAGAATATCACCCGCTTCCAATACGGGCGCGACGGGCGCAGAAAAACCCTTCATCAAATCGCGCTTCGAAACGTCGGCAACGAGCTCGTGTTCGGTTTCCCCTTCATAAAAGAGTGCTTCCTGAAACTCTTTCAGTCGTTCGGAGAGCGGAACGGGCTCTTCGTTCAGATAGAGAAGATTGCTCTTCATTTGCAAAAGGGCGGTCTTTCCAAGCCCCGTTTGGCGGTAGAGGAATAAAATATCCTCGTCCGTCCATTCCGCCTTATCTGCAATTTCGGTGATGTCCTCTTTTTTATATGAGGGTGTGACGTGTGCGGAGCGTTCGCAGATGGCGTCCGCAATCATCACTGAAAGTAAAAGAGCGGCAACAAAGACGAGTATTCCGAGGAATACTGCCAAGGCACGGTATAATCTTTTTGCCGCTTTCTCTTTCATAGGCTCTTATTATAGCCCTTTTTGAAAAGAAAGTCAAATTATTCGATATATGCTTATTCGTGTCTTGCGAGCAGCTCTCCGCTCTCGCTGTCAAGGAGCAGGGAAATCATTTTCCCGTTCGTATCGACGATCCCCACGTAATAATAATTTTTGTCGCGCCGCAAAAGGCGTACGTAAAATTCGCCCTCGAAGCTGCCGCTTTGACTCATTCTTTCAAGCGTTGCTTTTTCGTTGTTCAGGGCGCAATCGAGCGCCTCTTCGGGAGAGAGGGTGTTCTCCGTTTTTACGGAAGTCGCAACGATTTCACGGCTCGTATCCTCCCACTCTACGCGGAGGGTGACGCTCCCTTCGGGGAAGGATTTTACGCCCTGCGAAAAGTAGAAGTCTCCGCGCGTGTTGCGGAAGGACATTTCGCCGCCCATGTGTTCCTCGCCCAAAATATAAACGCTGTATTCGTCGGCGTCGCCTTCGAGCGTAATTTCCACGATATCGCTGAGGGGCGCTTTGATCCCGTCGCTGTTGTAGGGGTATTCGCGCGAGATACAGGCAACGGTCAAAGAAAATTCTTCTTCGCTCGCCGTAAAGAGGTCGGAGCGGAGTTCGGAGACGTAAGAAAAATAGTCGGGTTTTGATTTACAAGCCGAGAGTAGGGGAACAAGCCCCGTCAGAAGAAGTAAAAAGGAAAATTTTTTCATGCTATACTCTATGAATTTTATATTTGTCGCATGACTTTTTTCTTTCATACGGTTGCTTTTTTGAAAAGTCTGTGATAAAATAGATAAAATATCCAAATAGTTGGGTATTGTTCTATATTTTGTATTTTATGAGAAAGACGATCACAAGAACTGCGCTTATCACGCTCGGAATCACGCTCATTATGGCGATAGCCGTTTTCGGAATCGTATCCTTTTGCTTTCCTTACGTGATGATGAATTTTACGGCGTCCCTCGGTATGAAGAATTTAAGCGGGGATTACGCCTATCAGGAATTTGAGCGTTCGGGCGACGTGAACTGCCTCGTGCGCTCCTTCGTGATCGCTGCGGAAAAGGAAAAAGACCGTATCGCGGACGACAGGTTTACCATCCTCTACGGCGAGGACGAAAGCGAGGCGCGGGACAAATTCAACGAATACTGCGATTCCTATGAAATCGATACCTCCGACGAGGCAAACGTAGAAATTTCGATGCGCTCCTATTTGTTGGGACTTGCTTCGCGCGTGAAGTACCGCCTTGCGAGAACATCCGACGATAAGAAAAAAGAGGTCTGCGAGTTTGCCATCGGGGCTACGGAGCAATCGTTTCCGCAGGGAAACCCCGTCGTGTATCTTGCGATCGAAGCGGTCGAAAAGAACGACGACGCGTTCTGCAAGCTATTGCTTGAAGAAATCGAAAAATATGATTTCGAACAAAATGCGTATTATCACAATATCATAAAGCTATTGGAAGGAGTTTAACATGAGCAAAATTGTAAAAGAGGGCTTGACGTTCGACGACGTGCTTTTGATTCCCGAGGCTTCCGACGTGTTGCCTGCGGAAGTCGATCTGAGAACGACGCTTGCAAAGGGAATCAATTTGAACATTCCCATCGTCTCCGCGGCAATGGACACGGTCACGGAGAGCCGCCTTGCGATCGCTATGGCGCGGGAAGGCGGTATGGGTATTATTCACAAGAATATGTCCATCGAGGAACAGGCGAAAGAGGTCGATAAAGTAAAGCGCAGCGAACACGGCGTTATCACCGATCCCTTCTTCCTTGCTCCCGATAATCTCGTAAAGGACGCGATCGATTTAATGGAGCGTTACCGCATCAGCGGCGTTCCCATAACCAAAGACGGAAAGCTCGTCGGAATCTTGACAAACCGCGATTTAAGGTTTGAAACCAACTACGAACAGCCCATTTCCGCCGTCATGACGAAGGACAAGCTCGTCACCGCGCCCGTAGGCACTTCCTTAGAGGACGCGAAGAATATCCTGGGTAAGCACCGTATCGAAAAACTTCCCATCGTTGACGACAAGGGATACCTGAAAGGACTTATCACCATTAAGGATATCGAAAAGAGCATTCAGTACCCGAACAGTGCGCGCGACAAGCACGGCAGACTTTTGGTCGGCGCTGCGGTGGGCACTGCGGCGAACACGATGGAAAGAGTGGCGGCGCTCATCGACGCGAAGGTAGACGTGATCGCGATCGATACCGCGCACGGACATTCCGCAATGGTCATCAAGAAGGTTGCGGAAATCAAAAAGAAATTCCCGTCCCTCACGCTCATTGCGGGCAACGTTGCAACGGCGGAAGCGACGAAGGCGCTCATCGACGCGGGCGCGGATATCGTAAAAGTGGGTATCGGTCCCGGGTCTATCTGCACGACGCGTATCGTTGCGGGGATCGGCGTTCCGCAGCTCACGGCGGTCATGGACTGCGCGGAAGAGGCGGATAAGCTCGGCAAACGCATTATCGCGGACGGCGGCATTAAGTATTCGGGCGACATCGTCAAAGCGCTTGCGGCGGGCGGCAGCGCCGTTATGATCGGCTCTATGCTCGCGGGCACGCAGGAGAGCCCCGGCGAAATCGAGCTGTATCAGGGCAGGAGCTTTAAGGTATACAGAGGCATGGGCTCGCTTGCGGCTATGGCGGCAGGCTCGAACGACAGATATTTCCAGGAGAACGCGAAAAAATTCGTTCCCGAGGGCGTCGAGGGAAGAGTGCCTTACCGCGGAAGCGTTTCCGACATTATCTATCAGATGAAGGGCGGATTGCGCTCGGGCATGGGCTACTGCGGAAAACACAATATCGACGAGCTTCGCAAGAACTCGAAATTCGTTAAGATCACGAACGCAGGACTTCTCGAAAGCCACCCGCACGACATTTCTATCAGCAAAGAAGCGCCCAATTACAGCGCGAGAAACTGAAAAATATAAAACGCCCTTTTCGGGCGTTTTTGCTATTGCATTTCGGAGATTACTATGAAACACGAAAAAGTGCTCGTTCTCGACTTCGGGGGACAGTACAACCAACTCATTGCGCGCCGCGTGCGCGACCTCGGCGTTTATTGCGAACTCAAACCCTGCTCCATGACGGTTGCGGAAATCAAAAAATTCGCGCCCATCGGCATTATCTTTACGGGCGGACCGAACAGCGTTTATGACGAGAAATCCCCGCATATTTCGAAAAATGTATTCGATCTCGGAATTCCCGTTTTGGGAATCTGCTACGGCGCACAACTCATTTCCCATACGCTCGGCGGAAAGGTGGAGCACGCCGAAAAGGGAGAGTACGGCAAGCGCGAGTTTTCCTTTGTAAAAGCGAGCCCGCTCTCGGAGGGGATTCCCGAAACGAGCGTCTGCTGGATGAGCCATACCGATTTAATTAGCCAAGTTCCCGAAGGCTTCGAGGTGCTTGCGAGCACGCCGACCTGTCCCGTTACCCTGTTCGGGAACGAGGATAAGCGCATATACGGCGTACAGTTCCACCCCGAAGTGGTGCATTCCGAATACGGCAACGATTTATTGAAAAACTTCCTCTACCGCGTGTGCCACGCCGCAGGCGATTGGACGATGAAAAACTTCGTCGAGGAACAGGTCGCACTGCTTAAAGCAAAGCTCGGCGATAAAAAGGTGCTTTGCGCCATGTCGGGCGGGGTGGACTCCGCCGTCGCCGCAACGCTCGTACATAAAGCGGTCGGCGATAACCTTCTCTGCGTGTTCGTCGATCACGGCTTACTTCGCAAGGGCGAAGCGGAAGAGGTCATGAACGTTTTCAAGTTCGGCATGAAAATGAATCTCGTAAAAGCGGACGCGAGCGAGATTTTTCTGCAAAAGCTCAAAGGAGTCGAAGAGCCCGAAAAGAAGCGCAAAATCATCGGCAAACAGTTTATCAAGGTGTTCGAAGAGGAGGCGAAAAAAATCGGTGCGGTCGATTTCCTCGTGCAAGGCACTATCTACCCCGACGTCATCGAGAGCGGCAAAGACAAGAGCGACGTCATCAAGAGTCACCACAACGTGGGCGGACTTCCGTCCGTCGTCGATTTCAAGGAAATCGTAGAGCCGCTTCGCGATCTTTTCAAAGACGAAGTAAGAAGAGTGGGCTCGGAGCTCGGACTTCCCGATTCTATCGTATACCGTCAGCCCTTCCCCGGTCCGGGGCTTGCCATCCGCATTATGGGCGAAGTCACGAAAGAGAAGCTCGTCACCTTGCGCGACGCGGATTTTATCTTCCGCGAAGAGATCGCAAAGGCGGGACTTGCCCGCGAGATCTGGCAGTATTTTGCGGTGCTCACCAACTGCAAGACGGTTGGAGTGCAGGGCGACGCGCGCACTTACGAAAACGTGATCGCGCTCCGTGCCGTGACGAGCGTAGACGCCATGACGGCGGACTGGGCGCGCATTCCCTACGACGTTCTCGAAACGGTCTCCACCCGCATTACGAACGAAGTCAAACACGCCAATAAAATCGTGTTCGATATTACGAGCAAACCCCCTTCAACCATTGAATGGGAATAGGCGATAAAAAGAAATCATTTTTACGGAGGAAATATAAAATGGAAAACAACAAAAGACCCGAGAGCATGGAACGCATTACGAACGAAAAACTTGCAAAGGCGTTTATCGACGAACAGGTGGCGCTCGTCAAAAAGCAGGTAGGAAACAAAAAAGTTCTGCTCGCGTTGAGCGGCGGCGTGGACTCTTCCGTCGTGGCGGCGCTCTTAATTAAAGCAATCGGTAAAAACCTCGTGTGCGTGCACGTCAATCACGGACTGTTAAGAAAGGGCGAGCCCGAACAGGTCGTCGAGGTGTTCCGCAATCAGATGAACGCAAACCTCGTCTACGTGGACGCAGTAGACCGTTTCCTCGATAAGCTCGCTGGAGTTGCCGAGCCCGAAAAGAAGCGTAAGATCATCGGTGCGGAGTTCATTCGCGTGTTCGAGGAAGAGGCGAGAAAGCAGGAGGGGATCGAGTTCCTTGCACAGGGCACGATCTATCCCGACATTATCGAGAGCGACGGCGTGAAGGCGCACCACAACGTGGGCGGACTTCCCGAAGATTTGAAATTCGAGCTTGTAGAGCCCGTGAAGTTCCTCTATAAAGACGAGGTGCGCGTCGTGGGCAAGGAGTTGGGACTTCCCGACGGCATGGTATACCGTCAACCCTTCCCCGGACCGGGGCTCGGCGTGAGATGCCTTGGCGCGATCACGCGCGACCGTCTTGAAATCGTGCGCGAGTCCGACGCGATTTTAAGAGAGGAATTTGCAAAGAACGGTTTGGAGGGCAAGGTTTGGCAGTACTTTACGGCAGTACCCGATTTCCGTTCGGTGGGCGTGAAGAACGGCAAGCGTACGTTTGCTTATCCCGTGATCCTGCGCGCAGTCAACACGAAGGACGCCATGACGGCGACCGTCGAAAACGTGCCCTTCGAACTTTTACAACATATCACGAATCGCATTACGAATGAGGTGGAGGGAGTGAACAGAGTTCTCTACGACCTGACCCCCAAGCCTTGCGGAACGATTGAATGGGAATAATTCCGTTATAACCATTCTTTAAATCGTTCAGCGGCGAAAAAATTCACCGTAGTTCTCATTCTCCCGTGCGTTTCGTACGGGAGAATTTTATATTAAGGAAAAAACTTGTAAGTTTATGAAACAAAAAAAGAAAAAGGAAAAGGAAAGCGGCGGATTTATCGCCTTTTTCAAAAACAGTTATCCGTATTTCAAAAAGCAGATCCCCGTTATCTGGTTTGCAATGATAATGGGACTTTTCCGCATGGTCATTTTACTCGTTACGCCGCAGGCCGTACTGCTTCTCGTTGACAGGGTGATCAATCCCTTACTCGGCGGCGAAGTGGGGGATGGCGCGAGCATCTTTTCATTTTTGCTTGACGACGTGGCGGCGGACGATTACGTAAAAATCTTCCTCATTCTCGGCGGCGCGATATTGGTTTCCGCCGTGCTGTTCTTCATCTTTTTCTATCTCAAATGGAATTTGTCGCACTATTATTCTTTGAAGTGCGAAAAGAAGCTCAGAGCGGACGCGCTCGAAAAGGTCAACGGCGCGAGCGCCCCCCTGCTTGCGCGCTACTCCTCGGGCGATTTGATCTTGATCACCACCAAAGATCCCGCTAACATTCGGGATATGTATATCGCCGTGCCGCAGTGGATGCTTGACAGCCTGTTCTATGTCGTGGTGAGCGCCGTGTTTCTGTTCCGCATCGATTGGACGCTTATCTTTTTGCCGCTGTTCGGCGGCGCGTTCAGCGCGCTCGTCGTTGCGCTCTATAAAAAGAGGGTAGGAAAGTATTTCGACAGCGTGTGGACGAGCTCTTCCGCGCTCTCCACTACGGTGCAGGAGAGCGTTTACGGCGCGCGTACCGTGGCTTCCTTCGCGCGGGAAGGGGAACGGCGTAAGATATTCGCGCGCGATAACGAAAAACTCTTAAAGACCTATTACAGCGGTATGAAAATGTTTGCCGATCGCACCTTGATTGCGGGCGTTGCAAGAACGCTCGTTACGGTAGGCGAGCTCATTCTTGCCGTATTTTTGGGGATTCAGGCGAAGATCACGCCCGGAGAATTTACCGCTACGCTCGGCTACGTCGGCACGCTCATGTGGCAGATGAACAATCTGTTTTTCAGCTTCAATCAGGCGCAGCGCAATCTTGTGAGCGCGAACAGATTTTTCGGCTTTATGCACGAGAGGGACGAAACGGCGGAAAAGTACGGCACGGATATTCCGACCGAAAAGCCTTCGTTTTCCTTTTGCGGCGTCGGGGTGAAAAGCGGCGAGAACTACGCATTGAAAAATATCGACCTCGAAATCCCGTATGGAAAAAAGTTGGGCGTTATGGGCAGAACGGGCAGCGGAAAAACCTTGCTTTGCAAGCTCTTACAGGGGTTTGCGGAGGCGGACGAAGGGGAGATATATATCGACGGAAAGCCCGTGCACGATTACTCCCGTGCATTGCTTGCCGCGAACTGTTCGTATGCAATGCAGAACGTATTTCTCTTTTCCAACACGATCGCGGCGAACGTATCGCTTGCCGATCCCACCGCGCCCAAGGAGAGGATCGAACGGGCGGGCGCTTTGGCGGAAGTGGACGAGTTTGCGCGGCGCTTTCCCGACGGCTACGATACGACGATCGGCGAAAAGGGCTTCGGGCTTTCGGGCGGGCAGAAGCAGCGCATTTCCATCGCCCGCGCCCTCTTCAAAAACGCGAACGTGATCGTTTTAGACGACGTCACGAGTGCGCTCGATCTGGATACGGAGCACAGTATATTCCGCAATCTGAAAGCGGAGTGCGGCGAAAAAACGCTCGTTCTCGTAACGCACCGCGCGACCGCTTTGAAGGACTGCGACGAAATTATCTTCCTTGATCGGGGGGAGATCGTCGAACGCGGCTCGTTTGCGGAGCTTATGGCGCAAAAGGGGAACTTTGCCGAAATCTACGAACGGCAGCTCAGCGAGGTGGCGTATGAAGAATAATCTGTATTATCAGGACGAATTTGTAAAAGAAACGTTCAATTTGAAGATGTTCGCAAGATTGATGAAGAGCGCCGTAAAGCACAAGGGAATGTTCTTCGGAAGCGTTGCCGTGGAGCTCTTGACGAGTGCGGTTTCCTTTGTTCCGAGCATTTTGTATGCGCTCGTTCTCGGTACGATTTTTCCCGACGGCGGCGCGCTCTCCCAAAATTGGCTGCTTGTCGTGGGGCTTTGCGCAGGCGGATTGCTTCTTTCGCAGCTTGCCTTTCAAGCGGGGCTGTATCTTGAAAATATGCTTCCTGCACGGTTCGGGTATCTGTTTTGCAGCGAGCTGCGCGCGGAAGTATTCAATCATCTGACGAAACTTTCGTTCCGCTATTACGATACTCATTCCACGGGTAAAATTCTCGTGCGGGTCACCAATTACGTGGACGAAATCGCACAGCTCTTCGGCACGCTGTTCTATTACGTTCTCTACTGCGTGGGCGCAATTACCGCGGGAATTATTTGGATGCTCGTGCTCGACTGGCGCATCGGCGGGGCGCTCCTTTTGGGGCTCGCGCCCTTTGTTGTAGGTATGTTCTTTTTAAGCCGCGCCATTCACCACCGCGCGGGGCGCGACCGCAATAAAAACTCCAACTATACGGCGTTCGCCGCAGAGGATATCGGCGGCGTGGAGGTCGTGCAGGCGTACGGGCGGGGAAAGCTCAACGGCGAAATTGCCGAGGGGTTGTTCAACGAATATACCCGTGCATTCATGCACACCACGCGTGTCAGGGAAGCGTTCTTCCCGCTGTCGCACGGCTTCTCGTCGTCTATCTTAACGCTCGTCGTATACGGCGTTGCGCTTGCCGTCATCTTAACGGGATGGGGAGGCGCGCTGACCTTGCCCACGGTGGTTGCAATCGGTTCCGCGCTCTCCACGGTCACCGATAATTTGGGAAATTTGTGCAACGAAATTTCCAGCGCCTTTACGCTCACCACCAACCTTGAACGGGTGTACGACACCCTTGAAACGCCCGTGGATATCCACGACGAGGAAGGGGCTGTTCCTCTTACAGATTGCCGCGGGGACGTAAATTTCGATCATGTGGATTTCTCCTACGTGGAGGGCGTGCCCGTTTTGAAGGATTTCACGCTCGAAGCCAAGGCGGGGCAGACGGTTGCGATCGTGGGCGCGACGGGCTCCGGCAAGACGACGATCGTCAATCTATTGAGCCGTTTTTACGATATACAGTCGGGCGCGGTCTGTATTGACGGAAAGGACGTTCGCTCATTTACGCTCGATTCTCTGCGCGGGAGCGTGGGCGCGATGATGCAGGATACCTACATTTTCAGCGGCTCGGTGCTCGACAATATCCGCTTTGCCCGCCCCGGGGCGAGCGACGAGGAGTGTATTTCGGCTGCAAAGTCGGCGTGCGCGGACGGGTTTATTTCCCGCTTGCCGGAGGGGTACGAAACGCAGATTTCGGAGGCATACGCGCTTTCGGGCGGGGAACGCCAGCTTTTGAGTTTCGCCCGCCTCATTCTTGCCGATCCCAAAATCATCGTGCTTGACGAGGCGACGAGCCATATCGATACGCAGACGGAGCTGGAAGTTCAAAGGAGCTTAAAGACCCTGCTTGCGGGCAGAACGAGCTTTGTGATCGCGCACAGGCTCTCCACCATTCGGGGCGCGGACAAGATCATCTTTATCAAGGACGGTACGATCGCCGAAGAGGGCACGCACGAAGAATTGCTTGCGATAGGCGGGTACTACGCAAAGATGATCCATGCCGCCGCAGTCTAAAAAAATTTTTCGGAAAGGTGTTGAAAGAAAGAACGGTTTATGGTATGATATAGAATTATGGAAGAGACGTCGCTCGCACTTTTGAAAAAGAAGCTCGAATCACGAAAGAAGGACGATAAAAAGTGGTATCTCGATCTTCTTGACCGCGACAAACAGACGGAGTATGAACAAAATCATCTCGCGGCTGTTCTTTCCATGCTGAAAGTCCGCTATGTCCGTGCGCACCTTAAAAAAATCGAAAAGGCGAAGGCGGAGCGCAGTGAAATTTTAAGTGCAAAGGATTATTCCGCAGAGAGCTACCGCGCGCTTATCGAAAAGAATGCCGAAATCGCCGCCGAAACGAAAAAGCTAAATTCCTTTCAATGCTTCTTTTCCGAGCCGTACTTCGCCCGTATCGACGTTGTAGACGACAAAGAGGGCTACAACGCCTACTATATCGGCAAGAAGGGGGACATCAACCTCTCCATCGTTGATTGGCGTGCGCCGCTCGCCGTGCGCTACTACCAAAAGAGCCGCGTGAACTTTGCGATCAACGAGTACGAATACCGCACCGTCATGCGCCGCGCGCTCTACGTGAAGAACGGAAAACTTCTCGATTTCAAGAACGAGTACCTCTCCGTGAAGGGCGAGCTCTCCGAAGAGGAGATCGCAGGGCGGGACGAGGAAATTTTATTCGACCCGTACCTTCGCAGTATTATTGCAAGCAGAAAGGACGATCTCGGTATCCGCGATATTATCCGCACCATTCAGGAACAGCAGTTCGAAATTATCACCCGTCCCGAACGTGAGAGCTTCGTTTTACAGGGCTGTGCGGGGAGCGGCAAGACGATGATCCTTCTTCACCGTTTGAGCTATCTCATGTACAACAACGAGGCGCTCGCTCCGCGCGACGTGCTCGTCATAACCCCGTCCGATTCCTTTAACGACTTTATCGACGAGCTTGCAAAGACGCTCGAATTAGGTTTAGTCAAGACGATCACCCTGAAAAACTTCTACTCCCGTGTGCTCGAAAACGAGGGGATCGATTTCAACGAAAAGCTCAAAGAGGGCAGGGGCGAGGAGACGGAAGAATACCTTGCCTATCTGTATTCGGAAGCCTTTGTAAAGGATATCCAAAAAAAGGTGCGTAAGTTCTACGGCGATATTTACGGGCTCTTTACGGGGCGGGAGTGCAGGGAAGTCGCGGGACGGGTGCTGAAAGATTGCGGCGAGCGCGCAAAGAAATACACGAAAATCAAAAACGCGTCGCAGCGAATCAGGCGCTCCGTACTCGGCGAAATGAAGGAGCGCGCAGACGGCGGCTTTGCCTTTACGAAGCCCTTCCGCGCACTCATGAGCGCCTTCTCGGAAGTGGAAGATTTTCTTGCGCTCACCCTGAATGAAGAGGAGAAATCGCCCGATTACTTCTTCCGTCAGTTCGTGCGCTTTTATAGAAGCGCCCGCCTCGTCGCTTCGAACGCGGAAAAGATTTTCCGCCGCGCCGTAGAGGACTTGGGTACGCTCTCCGAATCGGTGAAAAAAGAAATCGTCGATCTGCGCCGCTATCGCGTGCGCCGCAGCGAGGGGGAGGTCTATACCTACGCCGACCGTATCGCAAAGCGGGAAGAGCTGCTTTCGGAAATCCAAACGATTGCAGACACGATCGAAGAAATGATAGACGGGGTAGACCTGTTTTGCGAGTTCTTTTCCGTCGTCCGCTTTACGCGTGCGTGCGAGGGCTTGGGTAGGTGCGAGAACGGCGCGGATATCGCCCGTTGGCTGTACCGCGAGACGGTCAAGAGCTATAAAAAGAAATACGGCGTCAAGGGGCTGTGTGCTTCGGACGGGTACGCCCTCTGTCAACTCCTTGCGGCGACGGGCAGAAGGCTTACGCCGCGCTATGGACTCGTGTTCATCGACGAGGGGCAGGATATATCCCTTTCAGAGTATAATCTGTTGAAATATATCAACTTCGACGCGGCGTTCAATATCTTCGGCGATCTCAAACAGAATATCACCTCTTGGCGGGGCGTAAAGAGCTGGAACGAAGTGGAAGGGACGGAGTACCGCCTCGACAGAAACTACCGCAACACCAACGAGATCGTGGAGTTCGTAACGAAGGAAGTCGGTGCGGAGATGACGCCCATCGGCTTGCACGGCGAACAGGTGAGCACGTGCGAAATGAAAAAGCTGAACGCTTTTTTCAAAGACAAGCAGGGGCTGAAAGCGGTTATCGCCAAAGAAGAGTACCTTCCGCTCTTCGAGAAGCGCGGCTATTCGCTTCTTAAAAAGGAAGGAAAAATTTCAAAGACGAATGTGAACGTGATGAGTGTGTACGAGAGCAAGGGACTTGAATTTTCCGCCGTCGCCGTGTATACGGATGGCATGACGGCCCACGAAAAGTACATTGCCTACACCCGCGCGTTAAAGGATTTAACGGTGATATTATGACGGAAACAGAAACACCCTTTGAGGAATTGAGCGATGAAGTCGTGCGGGCGGCGGGACTGAAAAAGACATTTCAGCTCTCCCGCAAGCAGCGCAAGATCGAGAGGACGGACGAGACGAAAAAGGTCGCGGTGGACGGGCTCTCGTTTTCCGCGCGCAGGGGAGAAATTTACGGGCTGCTCGGTCCGAACGGCGCAGGCAAGACGACGACGCTCCGCATGATTTCCACGCTTATCAAGCCCGACGCAGGCGACGCGTTCGTGTGCGGGCATTCCATCGTGAAAGAGCCCGAAAAGGTGCGCGACAAAATCGGCTTTATGACGAGCGAGCTGAAATTGGAGGGATTCTTTACGCCGAACTATCTCTTCGATTTCTTCGGCGCGATGCACGGCGTGGAAAAGAGCGTATTAGAGGCACGCAAAAAAACGCTCTTCGAACGCTTCGAAATCGATAAATTTGCCGAGGTGCGGGTCAAGGACTTATCGACGGGAATGAAGCAAAAGGTATCCCTCGTCGTATCGATCGTGCATGACCCCGAGGTCGTCATCTTTGACGAGCCGACGAACGGGCTGGATATTTTGACCGCGAAGGTCGTCACCGACTTTCTTCTCGAACTCAAAGCGATGAACAAGAGCATCCTGTTGTCTACCCATATCTTCTCGCTTGTCGAAAAGCTGTGCGACAGAGTGGGCATTATTCTCGACGGAAAAATGACGGTCGAGGGCACGCTCAAAGAGGTGTGCGGCGAGGGTACGCTCGAAGACAAATTCTTCTCCGTCTATCTTGAATCGAAGGGGGTGCGGCAATGAAACTACTTGCGCTTATGAAAAAAGAGTTCCTGCGCTTCTTCCGCGACCCGCGGCTGATTATTACCATGCTTCTTCCGGGGATACTCATTTACATTATCTATTCGCTCATGGGCTCGTTCATGAACGAGGAGCCGAAGTACGATTTTAAGGTGTATCTTTCGGGAGAGTCGGCGGCGTTTACCACGGTGGAAGAATCGATAAAAGCCATGGATAATATGACGATCACCGTTGAAAAAACGGACGATACGGAAGCCGCGAAGGGAAAAGTAAAAAACGAAGAAGCGACCGCGCTTATCGTATTCGAACAGGACTTCGACGGGAAGGTTGCAGGCTACGATCCGTTAAGCGAAGAAAAAGCGCCCTCGGTGGAAATTTATTACCGTTCGGGCGACGAGGAGAGTGCGTATTTTTACAATCTTTTCGTCGGCGTTATGAACGGCTACGAAGAGGCGATTTCAAATAAGTTCAATATTCTCTCGGGCGAGGGGTACGATTTCTCCGATTCAACCGATATGGCAGTCAATATCATGAGCGGTCTTTTACCCTTTATCGTGGTTATCATGATTTTCTCGTCCTGTATGGGCGTAACCCTCGAATCGGTCGCGGGAGAAAAGGAGAGGGGGACGCTTGCAACCATTCTGGTGACGAGCGCGAAGCGTTCGCATATCGCCCTCGGAAAAATTCTTCCGCTCTCCTGTATCTCTTCGATAGGCGCGCTTTCAAGTTTTTTGGGAATTGCGCTCTCCATGCCCAAGCTCATGGGGACTTCGCTCAGCGTGCTCGGCGGGTATTCGTTTTTGAGCTACTTTATGATTTTCCTGCTCGTCGTCGGGATCGTGCCCTTGATCGTTTCCATGGTCTCCGTCGTTTCCACGGTCTCCCACTCCGTGAAGGAGGCGACGGCATATACGAGCATTCTCATGATTCTCTCCATGGTGCTCTCGATTGCGGTGAACTTTATTTCGGGAATCGGGAATTGGGTGGTTGCGATCCCGCTTTTGAACGCGGTCGTCGCCATGAATCAAGTGTTCACGCACACTGCGCCCACGTGGCTGCCGTTTACGGCGTTCGCCGTCAACCTCGTCTATTGCGCCCTGCTCGTGTTCGCAGTCGCCAAAATGCTTTCGAGCGAGCGCATTATGTTCGGAAAATAAAAAAATCTGTTGACTTGAACGGTAAGTTTTGGTATAATATGGATATGTTGGCGGAAAATTTACGCAAAATATACTTGGAGAGCGGTGCGGAAGCCATCTATCTCGAACAGGATTTTTTAAGAGCGTATTTGACGGGCTTCTATTCTACGGACGGCTACGTCGTTCTTGATAAGGATGTTTGTACGCTCGTCGTGGATTCCCGCTATATCGAGGCGGCGCAAAAGGCGCTTGAAGGCGGCAATATCCGCGTTGAAGAGGGCGGCTATAAAACGGCAATCGGGCTCTTGAAGGGCAAAAAAAAGCTGGGCGTTGCCTATCCCTTCACGAACGCGACTTCATATCTTGCGCTCAAAGAAGAGGGGTTTGACCTCGTTGACTGTATGCCCGCGTTAAAGAACGCGATGCTCTATAAAACGCAAGCGGAGCTTAAACTTATCGAGAAAGCCTGCGAAATTGCGGAGGACGGACTCCTTGCAACTTTGCCCGAACTCAAAGAGGACATGAAGGAGACGGACGTCGCGGGACTCCTGGAATATAAAATGCGTTCACTTGGCGCGAGCGGCACTTCCTTCGATACGATCGTGGCGTTCGGCGAAAACGGAAGCGTTCCCCATCACGAGACGGGGGCAAGAAAGCTGAAATTCGGCGATCCCGTATTGATCGACTTCGGCTGTAAGTTCGGCGGCTATTGCTCGGACTGCACGCGTACCTTTTTATTCGGCGACGATAAAAAGCACGAAGAGTTCAAAGAAATCTACGCGCACGTTTTGAAGGCGCACGAGCTTGTAAAGGAAAAGCTCGTAGCGGGCATGACGGGCAGAGAGGGAGACGCGATCGCGCGCGATTACCTTGAAAGCAAGGGCTTAGGTAAATACTTCACGCACTCCTTGGGGCACGGAATCGGGCTTCAAATTCACGAATATCCCACGCTCTCCCCGCGCGGAGAGGAAACAATCGAAAACGGTATGGTGTTCTCGGACGAGCCGGGGGTGTACCTTGCGGGCAAGCTTGGAATCCGAATCGAGGACAGCGTGACGATGAAGAACAATAAAGTTGTAAGCTTTATGAAAAAGACGAGCAGGGATTTAATCATTTTGTAATCCTAAAATGACGTCGAAAAACGCAAGGTCGGATTCACTTCGACCGTTAAGCGTTTTACGACAGCAGCAAGCTCACGAAAATTTGTCGTAAGACAAATTTTGTGAATAGGGAAAAGTCGTTTCTTTCATGAAAAAGACGGAAAGAAACCTTGTAATATTGTAATTTTTAAGGAGAGAAAAATATTATGGCACAGATCATGGCAGGCGACATCAGAAAGGGTACGACGTTCGAATACAAGAGCGGCGTGTACACGGTAACGGAGTTCCAGCACGTAAAGCCCGGCAAGGGCGCGGCGTTCGTAAGAACTACGTTGAAAAACGTCGTTACGGGACAAGTCCTTTCGGACGAAACCTTTAACCCTACGACCAAGCTCGAAACTGCGCAGGTGGAGACGAAGAAGATGACCTACTCCTATAACGACGGAGAGTTCTATTACTTCATGGACGAAGAGTTCAACCTGACCCCCCTCAATCTTTCGCAGGTAGAGGACGCGCTCCGCTATATCCGCGAGAACGATATGGTCACGGTGAAATTCCTTTACGGCAACGCATTCTCCGTCGAGCCCGAAAACTTTGTAGAGCTTAAAGTCATCGAAGCAGAGCCCGGCGTTCGCGGCAACACCGCAACGAACGTAACGAAGGCGGCAAAAGTAGAGACGGGCGCGACCTTCCAGGTGCCCATGTTCGTCAACGAGGGCGATACCATTCGTATCGATACCCGCACTGGCGAGTATATGTCGAGAGTATAATCCGGAGTTGCCGTTTACTTTCACTACCCAAATCGTTCAGCTCGTTTCCGAAAATCGGACGCGGGCTTAACTCTTATTAAGAAGGTTTGCAAAAATGAAGGTTTCTTATCTCGGAACGGGTGCGGCGGAAGGGATTCCCGCACTCTTCTGCGAATGTGATTTCTGCAAGCGGGCAAGGGCGGGCAAAGAAATGCTGCGTTCCCGTTCGCAGGTCGTCTTAGACGGAGAGCTCTCCATTGATTTTCCGCCCGACGCGTTCTATCATAACGCGGTGTTCGGCGCGGAACTTTCCAAAATCAAATACCTTCTCGTAACGCATTCCCACATGGACCACTTCTACGCGCACGACTTTATTTTGCGCGGCTATAAATATGCAAGGGAGCTTGCGCCGATCAGTATTTTCGGAAACGCGGAAGTTCTCGAAGTTTTCGAAGAGTGCACGCGGCGGGAGCTGAGGGAGGATATCCGCTCGCTCATTTTCTTGCACGAATTAAAGGCGTTCGAGCCCGTCGTGTTCGGGGATTGGCGCGCAGTGCCCCTTAAAGCAAAGCACTCTTCCAAAGACCCGTTCGTATTTTCGATTGAGAGGGGAAACAAGCGCATTCTGCATTTAACGGATTCGGGTATGCTCCCCGAAGAGGACTTCATTTTTCTCGAAAAAGAAAAAAAGTCCTTTGATCTTATTACCTTCGACTGTACCTTTCTATACGATCCCGTCTCGGAGAGCGCGCGGCACATGGGCGTTTACGAGAACGAAAAAATATTTACCCGTTTGAAAGAAGCGGGCTTGGTGCGGGAAGACACGAAAAAAGTATTTACGCATTTTTCGCACAATTCCGCCCCCACGAAGGATAAACTGATAAAGGCGGAGAAAGAATTCGGAGCGATTGCCGCCTATGACGGAATGACGTTAGAACTATGAAAACGCTCTATTTGACCGATTTGGACGGAACGCTTCTGCGCCCCGACGCGACGCTGAGCGAACTATCGCGCAACGCGCTCAACAGCGTGATAGAGCGTGGTGCGATTTTCTCGTTCGCAACGGCGCGCTCCTATAATACCGCGATGCCTCTGTTAGAGGGCGTAAAGCTGAATATGCCCATGATCGTGCACAACGGCTCGTTTATCGTGCGGCAGGATCAAACCACCGTTTACTTTAACGGCTTTACGGCGGAAGCGGGTAGAGAAGTTTTTGAAACCTTTCTCCGCTTCGGGCTGTGCCCCGTGGTGTATTCCGTGATAGAGGGGCGCAACCGAATGTCCTTTTTGCAAAGCGAAAGCTCGCCTGCGCAGACGGAATTTGCCGTTTCGCGTATGGACGATAAGTACGATAAAAAACGGGTTCGGGAAATTTTCTCCCGCTCCTCGGCGCTCGACGGCGACGTATATTATTTTTGCTGTGTGGATGAAGAGAACAAACTGCGCCCCGTATACGAAGAGCTCAAAAATAAAAATCGCTGTTTCTTTGGAAGAGATATGTATTCGGGGGAATGGTGGCTCGAAGTTATGCCAAAATCGGCGAGCAAGGCGGAAGCCGCAAAAAAGCTGAAAGAGCTTTTAGAGTGCGATAAGCTCGTAGCTTTCGGCGACGCAACAAACGATATCCCCATGTTCGAGGTCGCAGACGAGTGCTACGCCGTTGAAAACGCCGCGGAAGAGCTCAAACGCATTGCAAACGGGATAATCCTTTCGAATAAGGAGGACGGCGTTGCGCGCTGGCTTTTGGAGCACGCCCGTTAATTGTAAACCGCGAATCATTTCAATATCTGTTTACTTTTTATGAAAAAAGAGTAAAATGATTTTATTAGGGAAAGGCGTTCAATGGGACTTTTTAACCGATTAAAATCGAAATTCACCAAACAGAAACCCGTGAGACTGGGGCTTTCGCTCGGCAGCGGCGGCGCGAAGGG
>JAIDSX010000059.1 GCA_029060985.1 Clostridia bacterium
CAAATCGCGATACTTGTTTTCTTCCTTTACAAGAGAGGGAAGCGCATGGAAGAAGGCGTCTGCCCCGCTCCGCTTACGCTTAAATTCTACGATATCGATTTCAAAAGTTTTGGTTTCCAGCTCGTGCCAATCTTTGAGCGCGCTCTTTGCCTTTTTCGTTCGGGTGAAATAGGTATTAAAGAGGGAACGGCTAAACTCACGCGAAGCCTGTCCCCGCGAACGGTTGAGCACGTATTTCAAATCGCTCACGTAATAGAGCACGGCAAGCAGGCGGTTTTGGCACTCCACCCAGGGCTGTACTTCCCACACGGTATCGCAATACTTTTTGAAGTCTTTTATCTTCACGCGGGAGTATCCCTCCAACGTTTCATTCGCCTGACCAAGAAGCTGAGCGCACTCTCCCTCGATGGAGGATAACTCGATGAGCGTCCGCTCGCACAGATCGGCATTGAGCAGCAATTCCGTTTTGTGCATGAGAAGCACGGTAATACGGATGATGAGCGCCTCTACCTTGCTCTTGTATTCGTTCTGTTGAAAAGAGGTGATCCGCCGAATGCCGTCGTTCAAACGGTTAAGTCCCTTGGCAATATCCGACATATACTTTTGCCCGACGATGAGCGCCGCCACGCCGAATATGAGCGACCCCGCCGTACTAAGCGCACCGCTCGTCGTACTGAGCGCCGCCAAGCTCTTTTTTTGAAAGAGCCCGAGTACCGCTTTCTTCGTATCCCGAGAGAGCGGAATCTTGGAAGCGACGGGCAAAATCGCCTGATAAGTACTTCCCACCGCATGCGAGCCCGCGGAGAGCACGCACGCAATCTCAGGCACGGCTTGGTTGAGTCGGGCAAGAATGATCTCGTCCTTGATCTCTACCAACTTATTTTCGTCGATCGCCGTATCGGGTGAAAGCTGCTCCACCTTTACGCTTACGCTCTTTTGCTTCTTTAATTTGCGCGATTTTCTTCCGAACACTTTTTGGATACCTCTTGCGTTTTTTACATTATATCACGAAAAATAAAAGAACGCAACCGAAAGTAGTCTGCCCGTCCACAGAACAAAAGCACAAAAAAGGCGGGCTAAATGCCCGCCTTTTTTATTGTAATCTTAGTTGAAATATCTCTTCAAAAGACCCTTGAATCCTGCGCCGTGTCTTGCTTCGTCCTTCGCCATTTCGTGAACGGTGTCGTGGATCGCGTCGTAGCCAAGCTCTTTCGCACGCTTTGCAAGCGCAAGTTTTCCTTCGCAAGCGCCCGCTTCCGCCGCCGCGCGAAGCTCCAAATTCTTCTTCGTGGAATCGGTAACGACTTCACCCAAAAGCTCTGCAAATTTGCTTGCGTGCTCCGCTTCCTCGTAAGCGTAACGCTTGTACGCTTCCGCGATTTCGGGATAGCCCTCTCTTTCCGCTACGCGCGCCATTGCAAGGTACATACCGACTTCGGTGCACTCGCCCGTGAAGTTCGCGTGAAGTCCTTCCATGACTTCTTTGTCCGCTACCTTTCCGTCGCCTACGTGGTGTTCGCAAGCGTACTTCGTTTCCTCAACGGGAACGAATTTCTTCGCTTTGCAAACGGGGCAAACCTCTACGTCGTCCGCGACGATTTCGCCGCATACTGCACATCTCTTCATAGTAAAATCTCCTTAATTGAAATTACATGAATTATAGCACAATCTTTTGGAAATTACAAGATTTTAAGGAAAAATTTTCCTATGCAAACAGAATTTTTTCAAGCTCCTCAAAGGTATTCGCAAAGCGCGTTGCGCCCGCCTCTTGAAGCTGTTCCTTTTCTCTGTACCCCCACAGCGTGGCCACCCCGAACATACCCGCATTGATTGCAGTCCGCACGTCCGTTTCTCCGTCGCCGACGAACGCGCATTCGCCTACGGGCACGCGCATAGTTAGCGCCGCGTACAAGGCAAGCGTGGGATCGGGCTTGCGCGGGAACAACCCGCTCTCGCCGCTGACAAATTCGAACGGATAACTCTTAAAGAATTTTTCCACACAGCCGAGCGTTGCGTTCTGCGGTTTGTTGGTCACGATTCCGAGCTTCACGCCCCGCTTTACAAGCCGATCTAAAAATTCCGCTTCGCCGTCGTAAAGGCAGGTGAGCGAATTATCGTTTGCGGCGTACCGTTTTGAAAAATCCTCGAACACCTCTTCCGAGAATTTTGCACCTTGCGGCAACGCCCGCTCGACTAATTTTCTTGCGCCGTCGCCGATAAAATGCTTTGCCTGCTCCTCGCCGATTTCGGGATATCCGTGCGCCGTCAACGCGTCGTTCAAGTGCCGCCGAATATCGGGCAACGTGTTGAGTAACGTTCCGTCTAAATCAAAGAATATTGCTTTAATCATACTTATCACATTTTGTCGGGCACGCCGATTCCGAGAAGGGTCAACGCGTTTGTAAGCGCCGAAAGCGCCGCTTCCGTGAGCGCCAAACGGAACGCGCGTTCTTGATCCCCCGCCTGCAAAATCTTGCAGTCGATATAAAATTTATTGAACTTCTGCGCCGTGTCCACCGCGAAGCGCGCGATATAGCTCGGCTCGTAATTTTCCGCCGCCGCCTTGACCGTTTCGGGAAAGGACGCAAGCGCCTTTATAAGCTCCGCTTCCGAAGCGCAGGGCTCGATTGCTTTTGTGTTGGACTTGTACCCCTCTGCCGCCGCCTTTTCCAAAACGGAGCGCGCACGCGCACAGGTGTACTGCACGTATACGCTCGTCTCCCCTTCGAAGTTGAGCGCCTTATCGTAGGAGAACACGATATCCTTGATTTTGTTATTATACAGCGCGCCGAACACGACCGCGCCCACGCCCACCTTTTCGGCGACGTCCGCCTTGTTTTCAAGCGCAGGATTCTTTTCGTCAATGACAGTATACGCTTTCTCCACGCATTTATTGATGACGTCTTCCAGCCAAACGACCTTGCCCTTCCGCGTGGACATTGCCCCGTCTTCGAGCGACACCATACCGTAGGCGACGTGAACGAGATCCTTTGCCCACTCCTTGCCCATGAGTTCCAAAACCTTGAACACCTGTTTGAAGTGCAGATTCTGCTGATAGGCAACTACGTAAAGGCATTTATAAAAGTCGTAGGTATTCTTGCGGTAGATCGCCGCCGCCAAGTCGCGGGTCGCATAGAGCGACGCGCCGTCCGAACGCAGAATCAGGCAAGGCGGCATATTGTAGGCTTCGAGGTCTACGATCCTTGCGCCTTCGCTCTCTTTTAAGAGTCCCTTTTCGTTGAGCTCGTCGATGACTGGTTGCATTTTATCGGTATAGAAACGCTCGCCCGCGTAGCTGTCAAATTTGATATGCAGCTTATCGTAAATGGTTTTTACGTAGGCAAGCGTGAGTTCCTTAAACCACTCGAAGAGCGCGTTCGCCTCTTTATCGCCGCTCTCGATAAGGCGGAAGTACTCCCGCGCTTCCTTCTCCATTTCTTCCGTAGCTTCGTTATTGAATCTGACGTATAAATCGTTGATGGCGTGGATACCGCCCTTCTGCACCTCGTCTTTGTTTCCCCAATGCTTGTATGCGCAGATGAGCTTGCCGAACTGCGTGCCGTAGTCGCCGAGGTGGTTGATGCCCACCGCCTTATAACCGAGGAAATTGAAAATGCGGTACAGCGCGCCGCCGAGCACCGTCGTGGACAAATGCCCGATATGAAAAGGCTTTGCAATGTTCACCGAGGAATAGTCGATACACACCGTCTTGCCCTTGCCCTCGTCGCTTGCGCCGTAGCGCTCCTTTTCTTTGAGAATTTGCGTCAACACCTCTTCGGCGAGTTTTTGTTTGTCGATTCTGAAATTCAGATAGCCGTTGACTGCGCTCACCTCTTTGATTTCGCCGCCGACGGGGAATTTTGCTTTGAGCTCCTCTGCGATCATGACGGGGCTCTTTCTTAAAATCTTTGCAAACTTAAAGCACGGGAGCGCGTAGTCCCCCATGGAAGAATCGGGCGGAACGGCAAGGTTATCCTCGATCTCGCCCGTACTTACGCCCTCAATCAAAATCCGTTCTGCAATATAACGCTTGTAATCCATACCGCACCTCTTTATTTGAAAATAAGTTTACCACATTTTGGATAAATAGGCAAACGAAAGACTTGAACATTTCAATAAAATACGCTATAATAATCAAAAAGAACTTTTGGAGATTTTATATGAAACTCGGAGTTGTGGGACTTCCCAACGTAGGAAAATCCACTCTGTTCAATGCAATCACGCACGCGGGCGCGGAAGCCGCAAACTACCCCTTCTGCACGATCGAGCCCAACGTGGGCGTCGTCGCAGTGCCCGACGAGCGGCTCGACAAGCTCGCCGCCCTCTACGACAGTAAAAAGGTCACGCCCGCCGTCATCGAATTCGTAGACATTGCAGGGCTTGTGAAGGGCGCAAGCCGCGGCGAGGGCTTGGGCAATAAATTCTTATCGCATATCCGCGAGGTGGACGCGATCGTGCACGTCGTTCGTTGCTTCGAGGACGCGAACGTGACCCACGTCGAGAACAGCGTAGACCCCGTTCGTGATATTGAAACGATTAACTTAGAACTCATTCTCTCCGATTTGGACGCCGTACAAAAGCGCATGGACAAGACGAAGAGCGCGGCGCGCGGCGGAAGCGATAAAGCGGCGGCTGCGGAATACGCCTTTCTTGAAAAACTCGTAAAGCATTTGGAAGCGGAACAGCCCGCCTATGCCTACCCCGCCACGGACGACGAAAAAGCGATCCTCGATAATCTGTTTTTATTGACGACGAAGCCCGTTATCTACTGCGCGAATATTTCCGAAGACGACATGGGCAAGGACGAGGACGATATTCCCCTCGTCGTCAAGGTCAAGGAATACGCCAAAGCGCACGGCGCGGCGACGATCGCCGTTTCCGCCAAAACGGAGGAGGAGCTCTCCGTGATGGAGGGCGAGGACAAGGCGTTGTTCCTCGAAGAGTTCGGGCTCAAAGAGAGCGGACTCGATAAACTCGTACGCGCTTCTTATGCGTTGTTGGGGCTTATCTCCTATCTGACTGCGGGAGAAAAGGAAACCCGCGCCTGGACGATCAAAAACGGCACGAAGGCGCCGCAGGCTGCGGGCAAGATCCACACCGACTTTGAAAAGGGCTTTATCCGCGCCGAGGTCGTTGAGTGGCAAACCCTTCTCGAATGCAACGGACTTGTGGGCGCGCGCGAAAAAGGAAAAGTCCGTTCCGAGGGCAAGGACTACGTCATGAAAGACGGCGACGTCGTTCTGTTCAGATTCAACGTGTAAAAATAAAGATTAAAAAAACCGCCCGCCGAATAATCGGCGGGCGAATTTTTTTACCAAACAAAATTCGCTTTTGCTTCTTCTCCGTTATCGATTAACAAATCCTGCGCAGTCATGGATTGATTGATGACCGTTATAAAATACGCCCATTCGGCAATTTCTTCTGCTTCCGCCCATTTGGGGAGAAGCGTTTCGTTCATGATTTGTTGCCACAATTCGGGGTTATTCATAACGCGGTCGTTTATTGCTGTTTTCACTCCCCCGGGGGAAAGACTGTTTGCGGTCGCTCCGAACGCAGCAACGCGCAGAGCAACGTTTTTCATGTACGCGACCAAGCCTCCCTTGCTTGCGGCGTATTCGGGAAATTCCGAGCCCGTCCGCGCGCTCGAAGAAGCGATGAACAACACGCTTTTAATTTTATCCTGAAAAGCATACTTTTCCGTTACGTTGATACTGCCTTTCAGGTTCACATCGATATCTCTGCCCGAATCCTGCACGCCCGCGTTGTTGATCAAAATTTCAATATTTTGAATTTCGGGGAGCTCGCCCGTAATATCCGTAACTACGTGCGTATAGTGCGCGTGTTCGATTGCGGAGGGCAGTATATCCAAACCGACTACTTCGTGCCCGCACGACAAAAATTTTTCCGCGATTGCCTTGCCGATTCCCTTACTCGTTCCCGTGATCAATACTTTCATTTTCTTCCCCTCTTCTCAATCTGAAATATTCTTCCCCGACCCCGTTCAATTTCCACTTCTTCGTGATTGCGTAGCCGGGGTAAAAGAAAATCGCCTCGCACAATAGCTCCACAAGCATACCCGTGACCGCGCAGGTCACGCACTGTAATATCGTCCAGCCGAAAAAGAAATGGCTTACGACGAGTGCAAAAATAAGATTATCAAGAAACTGTCCGACCGCCGTCGAAACGTAGGAACGCAGAATATAAGCCGTAAGCGAATCGGGCTTCTTTTTGAACAGCTTCCCGATTCCGAAGTTACAGAAGTTGTTCACGATTGCCGAAATTAAAAACGCCGCCGTACTGCCGAACACGACATACCACGTTCCGCCGAACGTTTTATTGAGCGCGCCGTTCAAAACCTCTTCGCTCCCCTCTACGAACGCCTCGCCCCACATACCCGGAATAAGGCTTCCCAAATAGAGCAACAGGCAGAAAAAGAGATTCACACAAATTGCAAGCACCGTAATCTGAGTTGCGGCTTTTGGTCCGAAGTGCTTCGTAAGTATATCCATCGTGAAAAAGGCAAACCAACTGACGATAATTCCGCAATCGAGCGCAAGCCATTCCACGGGGATATCGATGCTCTTGTTCGCCAAAAGATTCATCGAGAACACCGACAAAACGAAGAACACCACAACGAGCGCGGGCACGCTCTTTAAGAGCACGCGAAATTCCTTCCACTCTTTTTTAAGGAAATTCAAAATAAAACGCCTCCCCTTTTTTGCTATGGGAAGGCAATCAATAAAAAAGGGCGCACTGCGCCCATCCCTTCCATAGTTTTGTTTATAGACAGGATGGTTTCGAACTGTCTACCGATATACGGCTGTTATAAAATCGGGAACGGCTAAAAACCGTTCCCATGATTTTTTGGTTGAGGTGACGTGACTTGAACACGCGACCTCTTGGTCCCTAACCAAGCGCGCTACCAAACTGCGCTACACCTCAGTAAAAGCATATTTAATTATATCTAAAATTAAAACGGTGTCAAGCGATTTCCCGTGTGAAATACAAAATTTTTATCATTCGCAAGACTTTTAGCGTTTCATAAATCCGCGGATAATACCTGCTTATGCTTCCCGCAATATCTCGCAGTCGACGACCGTTTTATCTTCTTTTTTGATTTTGAGAATATCCCTTTCATGATCCGAAGATTTACAGATTTGAAGTTCGTCGTTTTCGAACGATTGATTCACGTAACAGACCTCAATTTCCCTAATAGGTCTTTTCTCCAACTCCTCTACCGAATAGGTATTCAGCATAAACCTTACGTATTCTACGTTGTTAGTATGACGGCAGAAGTCGATATTCGTCGAACGGACAATTGCGCGTTCCGCTTGCGAAAAAGCGGTATCGCCGAATTTCGTAAAGGCGACTTCCATAAGGGACTGCTCTTTTTCGATTTTATCATCCACACCTACGGTGGAGGTTTTTCTGATTCTGCCTGTTTCTAAATCGAGAGCGCACAGCTCGGTTTTGGAATAAACGGCGATTTCGCCCTTCGAATTTCTGATCGCGGTTTCGATATTGAGCTTTACAAGCGAAAACCCCGTAATAAAACTTTCAACGGTATATTCCTCGCCCCAATGGACGGGCTTTATCCGCTTGATTCTGTTCTTCGTATACACCCACATGGCGTTGTAGAGCTTCTTTGCGGTGATCCCGTCTATTTTCAATTTTGCCATCAATTCGGTAACGCCGTTTTCAACGATTTGAAACGCCCCGATGACCGATAAATCCGTATCGAAGCCGATTAAGTCCCCGCCAACGACACTCTTTCTTGCGTATATCATATAAAACCTCGCAGGATAAAAATTTTCAAGCGGCATTCACCGCATGAAACGCCTCTTCCTTTTCTTCCTTTATCTTGATAGCTTCCACTGCGCTTTGAAAACTTTTTTCTGTTTTTACAGCGTACTCGGCTCTCTCTTCGTCCGTGTTTGCCTTACCCGCCGCCTTTACGATCGCAAAATAACGCATTGCCTGAGCATTCGCCTGTGATTTTGCTTTTGTGTATTCCCGCTCCGCGTCCGACTTCAACGCTTTCTCTTCCCAAAGCCTCGTCTTTTTTTCGGCGCGCGCTACCCGTTCGGGCGAAGCGTTCTTTTCAGTTAATTTCTCGTAACGCCTTCTTGCCTTTTTTGCCATTTTATGATTATCGGGAAAAATCGCAAGAAAGATAAAAAAGAAAACCACGAGCGAGACGACGCCCGTCAGCATCGTTTTCAGAAGTCCGTTCACAACGGAAGGACTGCCCCAATAGAGAAGGAACGCGTTGCACACGCCCCAAAGCGCGTTCGTTGCAACGGATACGAGCGCCCAACCGATAAAATAACTCAACGCCTGTAAATAGACATTCCCGTGCGAACGGTAGGTAACGTTGCGTTGCAAGGGGAAGTTAATGCACTGTGCGGTAAAGACCGCGATTTCGAACGCGATAAAATAACCCCAACCCTGCTCGTCGCCGAAGATAATAAAGTTTCTACCGCCCGCCGCCGCAATGGGGATCATCGGCCAGCCCGCCGCGCCCGCATTAAGGCTCTCGAAGGCGTACGGCAGAAAAGTCATGACTATAAACTGCCATATCGTAACGCCCATGGAAAAAATCAAAAAGAAAAATATCTTATAGATAAACGACGAGAGTTTCGGGCGTTTATCGCAAAAACCGTACCAAACGCCCAGCCACCAACGCAGAGCTTTCTGAAAAAACCGCACGAACGAATTTTTCGAAAACGGCTTGATTTGATTTTTAATGTCCTCTTCCGTAAATTCTTTCTCTTCGGTATCCATACGCTTTGCCAATAAAAATTCGTAACTTTTCTTAATAGCCCTAAGAAAAGTTACGGGAAACTGAAAATTTACCGAGTCGGACCTATAAGCCGGGTTCTGTTGAATGCAGTCATTTATCTAGCCTTGCCGTCGCCGACAAGGTCAAGCGTTATTGGCGGCTGCGTTCGGACGGGCAATCCTATATGAACACAGCCCAAACTTGCATCGAACGGGGTTTACACGGCACGAAGCGTTACCGCTTCGTCGGTGAGCTCTTACCTCGCCTTTTCACCCTTACCTCAAAAGAGGCGGTTATTTTCTGTTGCACTTTCCTTAGGGTCGCCCCCACCTGACGTTATCAGGCGTCCTGCCCTACGATGCCCGGACTTTCCTCATCGTACTCAAAGGTACGCCGCGACTGCACAGTCCGCTCGGATTGAAACAATTATAGCACAATTTTTCGGAAAAGACTTGAATTTTTATTATTATATGATAAAATAAATACGTAAAAATTTTCCAATCGAGGACTTTTATGAAAAAAACGAAAATCGTATGCACGCTCGGTCCCGCTTCGGAAACCGAGGAAATCATCGCCGCTATGGCGGACGCGGGAATGAACGTTGCCCGCATCAACTTTTCGCACGGCACGCACGAGGATCACGCAAAGAAAATCGCCATGATCAAGCACGTGCGTGAAAGCAAGGGGATTCCCCTCCCGATCTTACTTGATACGAAGGGACCCGAATTCCGTATCGGCGTTTTCAAAAACGGAAAAATCAATCTTGCGGAAGGCGACAGCTTCACCTTCACCTCGGAGGATATCGAGGGCGACGAAACGCAGGTTTCCGTCTCCTATAAGAATATCTGCAACGAGATGAATCCCGGAGATAAAATTCTTCTCAACAACGGGCTCATGGTATTTGAGGTCGTAAAGGTCACAAAGCCCAAGGTGCTTTGCAAGGTCTTGATCGGCGGCGAGCTTTCAAGCAGAAAGAGTATGTTCTTCCCCGAAAAGGAGTTGAAACTTACATACCTTTCCGAACAGGACAAAAAAGACCTTTTATTCGGAATCGAGCACAACGTGGACTTCGTGGCTTGCTCCTTCGTCTCCAAGGCGCAGGACGTTCTCGACGTGAGAAACTTCTTAAAAGAGCACGGCTCGACGGATATCGATTTGATCGCTAAAATCGAAAACCGCGCGGGCGTGAATAACTTAAAAGAAATCCTCGACGTTTCCGACGGCATTATGATCGGGCGCGGCGACATGGGCGTGGAAATCCCCTACGAGGAGCTGCCCGATATCCAAAAGACGATCATCAACGCCTGCCGTATTGCGGGCAAACGCTGCATTACCGCGACGGAAATGCTTGAATCCATGATCAAAAACCCCCGCCCCACCAGAGCGGAAATTTCGGACGTAGCGAACGCCGTATACGACGGGTCGAGCGCAATCATGCTCTCGGGCGAAACGGCGGCGGGCGCGTATCCCGTGCAGGCGGTCGCCGCAATGGCGCGCATTGCAAAGCAAGCGGAAACGAAATCGGAATTCATTCAGGCGGTGGACGAAAATAAATACCTCATCCGCGGACTTTCCGACGCGCTCTCGCATTCGGCGTGCCTCCTTGCCCGCGACGTAAAGGCAAAGGCGATCGTCGTATGCACCCGCACTGGCGGAACTGCGAAGATGGTCTCCCGCTTCCGCCCCATGATCGACATTATCGGCATGACGACGGACGCGCGTTCCTATCAGAAGCTCGCGCTCAGCTGGGGCGTATATCCCGTACTGAGTGAAGAATACAATTCGGTCGACGTATTGTTCCACTTTGCAAAGTGCGCCGCGCGCGATTCGGGACTTGTGAAAAAGGGCGACACGATCGTCATCACAGGCGGCACGCCCAACGGCAAGAGCGGAAACTCCAACCTTATCAACCTCGAAACGGTGTAAACCAAACATAGAAAACGCCCCGCATATTGCGGGGCGTTCTTTTATTATAAAATCAATTTTCCAAAAGGCAGGCGCGCATTTTTTCTGTTGCCTCGGCGCGGTTTGCGCACTCCATTTTTTCGTACAGCGTGGAAATGTAATTCCGCGACGTGCCGTCCGTCAGTTTCAGTGCGGAGGCGATCTGCTTATTCGTAAATCCGTCGTAGAGCATGAGCGCGATTTCCACCTCGCGGTCGGAGAGAGAGAATTTCTGTTTGAGCTTGATTTGCCTATCGTTCGTCACGAGCCGCGCGGCGTTTGCAATGCTACGCGCGATTTTTGCGGGCAGAATGGTATCCCCCGCGTAGGCATTTTTAATGGCGTCGGTGAGCGCGGTCACGGAAGTATCCTTCAAAAGATATCCGCTTGCGCCGTTGTTGATCGCGCCCAAAATATACTCCGTATCGTCGAAGGTCGTAAGCACCAAAACCTTCGTTTCGGGGCGGATACGCTTGACCTCCTTCGTGGCGACGACGCCGTTCATTTCGGGCATACGGATATCCATAAGCACGACGTCGGGTTTCAGCTCCTCCGTCTTTTTCACGGCGGCTACGCCGTTCGAAGCAATGCCCACCACCTCGAAGTCCTCGCAGGCGGAGAGCACGCTCATGAGCCCGTCGGCAAGAATAGGCTGATCGTCGGCAAGTAAAATTCTGATTTTCATTTCGTTAGCGCTCCTTCACTGATTTGTTTTTTGAATCGGACGGAAGGGTCATGTGGATCTCGAAGCCCTCGTCGGGCTCGGTTTCAAACCAAACCGTTCCGCCCAAGCTCTCCGCGCGGCGGTGCATTCCCGCAAGCCCGAATCCCTCTTTAAGCTGCTCCGCGTCCATGCCCGCGCCGTTATCGGAGAGCAGAAACTCCACCCGCCCGTCCTTCTCTTTCAGCTCGAAATAGAAAGCGGTCGCGTTCCCGTGCCGAAGCCCGTTCGAAATCCCCTCTTTGAGCGTATTGAGAATGAGCCTCGCCTTCAAGTCGCCGAGCGTGATATCGTCCAGATCGTAGCGGATCGCAATATCCGTACCTTCCATCGACTCGCTTATAATGCTTTCAAGTTTCTCTTTGAGTGAAGAATCCTTCAAATTGCCGGATAACAGGTGAACGCTCTCTCTGAGCTCTTCGAGCGCGTGCTTTGCCTGCAAGTTCGCCGCCGTAATGCGCTTTTTCGCCTCGTCGGGGTTGTTGTCGACGGCTATTTTTGCCGCCTCCGTCTGCATGATGACGGTCGTGATCGAGTGCCCCGCCGTGTCGTGAATATCCTTAGCAATGCGCTGCCGCTCTTCAAGCGCGGTAATTTCTTTGAGTTCGTTATAGGCAACGCGGAGCTTCTCGTTGCTGTTATTGAGCTCCTCCGAGGTTTTCAAAAGCTCCCTGTTTTTACGCGTAAGCTGAACGACGAAGTTCATGGCGAAAAAGTGCACGATAAACAGGATCAAATCGTTGAACGCGTTCGACAAAAGCCTTACAAGACTGAACCCTTCCGACTTGAACACACTCGACAGCGCAAAGGTCACAAGAAAAATGAACATACTCGTGATCCACATGGCGACGTTCGCCGTAACGCTCTTTTGATTGAGATAGAACTCGGAGAGAATCGTCAGATACAGAATGGAGATGAGCGTTCCGTCCGAGAACATCGTGAGCACCATCAGCGAAAGAATATCGAAAACGTAACAGACGATTTTTACGGGATAGTGCTTTACGACCCAGAATTTGATCGCGTTATCCCCAAGCAATACGATTGCCGCGGGAAAGGTTACGTACCAAGCCGTAACGCCGAACGGGTCTATATTCTGATTCGCAACGATCAAGACAATCAGAATGGCAATCAAAAGACAGTAAACGATCACCCTTCCGAATTGCGGAAAGATGGATTTCTTTAACCGCGGAATTTTTTCGGTGGCGTTATCGTTTTTTTTCATACCGAACTCCCCTCGCCGAACGGAATGTCAACGCAGCTTTGTTTGATTTTTTCAAGCCTTCCCGTCGAACGGTAGCTGAATGCGCCGTCGCGCCCCACCACGATATGGTCGCCCAGCTTTACGTTGTGTACACGGCACAGGATAAGAAATTGCTTCGTAAAGATATCGTCCTCTTCGGAAGGATTGCGCAAGCCGTGCGGGTGATTGTGCGCCACGACGACGGTATGCGGCTTTTTTACGACAAGAAGCTCTGCAAACTCCTTGGAATCCACCCTTACTTCGTCGCTCTTACCGATCGAAAACGCTTTTTTGAACTGCACCCGCCCAAGTTTATCCAAGCAATATATTTCGAGTATTTCTTTCGTTTTATTTCTATATGCTTCTTCGAGAAAATCGCCGAACTCCTTTGAATTGTTAAAGAGCGGCATATTTTGCGGAACGGGATTCGTTCTGTCATAGCACAGCCCGATACAGCGGAGATATTCCGCCGTTCTCTTCCCGACGCCGTCTACGAGCATGAGCTCCTTCACGCTCGCACGGAACACTGCCGCAAGCGAGCCGAACGCGTCGATAAGCGCGTGCGCAAGCGGATTCGTATTGCTCCGCGGAATGGCGTTAAAGAGCAGAATCTCCAAAATTTCGTGATCCTGAAAGCGCTCTCCGTCCGTCTCGAACCTCTCTAAAATGCGCTGTCTATGTCCCGCATGAATCGGTTTTTTCTGCTTCCGAACATCTTTTCCTTCGCTTTCGTTCATAAAATTATTTTATCACGCCGCCGACCGCCTTGTCAAGTGCATACGCTCGTCCGCCAAAATTCCCGCAAGGCGAATTATCAACCGTTTAAGATTTCGTCGATACGCTTTCTCTCTTCTTCGGAAAAATCCGTATTGGAAAGCATACCGATATTGTCGAGGATCTGAGAAGGCTTCGACGCGCCTACAAGAACGCTCGTAATATCGTTATCGCGCAATATCCACGCAAGCGCGGTTTGCGCAAGCGACTGTCCGCGCTCCTTTGCAATTTCGTTGAGCGCGCGCACCTTATTAAGAGTCTCTTGCGTGACGGAACTTTCCTTTAAGAATCTGCCGTCCGTGCGGACGCGGCTGTCTGCGGGAATGCCGTTCAAATAGCGGTTTGTCAAAAGCCCCTGCGACAACGGACAAAAGGTTATGATGCCTATCCCGTTCTTCGCCGCGTAGTCTTTGAGCCCGTCTTTTTCGATCGCCCGGTTGAACATCGAGTAGCTTCTTTGATTGATGATAAACGGCGTTCTCAATTCTTTGAAAATAGCGGCAATGGCTTTCGTCTGTTCTCTGTCGTAATTCGAAATACCAATGTATAGCGCCTTTCCGCTCCGCACAATTCCGTCAAGCGCGCACACCGTCTCTTCGAGCGGCGTATCTGGATCGGGTCTATGGTGATAAAAAATATCCACGTATTCGAGCCCCATGCGTTTCAAACTTTGATCGAGGCTTGCGACAAGATACTTCTTGCTCCCCCAATCGCCGTAAGGACCTTCCCACATATCGTAGCCCGCTTTGGTGGAAATAATAAGCTCGTCCCTGTACGACTTAAAATCCTTTTTCAGAATGCGCCCGAAATTTGTTTCCGCCGCCCCGTAAACGGGTCCGTAATTGTTCGCAAGATCGAAGTGCGTGATCCCGTTGTCGAACGCCGTGCGGCACATATCCCGCATATTGGTAAAGCTCGCGTTCGAGCCGAAATTGTGCCACAGCCCAAGCGACACCGCAGGAAGTTTCAGCCCGCTTGCCCCGCAACGGTTGTATTTCATTTTGTCGTAACGATTTTTATTTGCCGTATACATAATTTTCCTTCCCGTTCGGTAAATATCACGCCATTGTCTTTAACATTTCAAGCGTTACTTCGTATAAGCACGCCTCGCCCTTTTGGAAGCGCTTGCTCTCGTCAAGCATATAGTCCGCCATGCGGCAAACCTCCAAACCCGCGCTTCCCGCGATATGCGGCGTTAAAATGACGTTCGGAAGCGTAAAGAACGGACTGTCCGCTTCGGGAGGCTCGGGGCAGGTCACGTCCAAAACCGCCGTAACGGTCGGATTTTCTTGCAGCGTTTTTATAAGCGCCTCCTCTTCCACCTGCGCGCCCCTTCCCGTATTGATAAACGTCGAATAGTCTTTGAGCTTGGAAAGAAGCGTTTTATTGATGATACCTTGCGTTCTTTCGTTATTCGCCAAGTGATTGGATATGACGTCGCACTCCTCAAAAATCTCGTCAAGGCTTGCAAGTTTTACGCCGAGGCTTTTCGCCTGCTCCTTCGTCATCGTAATGGAATAGACGTAAATATTTAGGTGCATTTCTTTGAGCCGTTTGATGACCTCCGAGCCGATTGCCCCGTCGCCCAAGATTCCCACCTTCGCTTGATAATTTCCTTTATAATTGCGGAAGAACTCCGCACCCGCTTGATAGCCCGTTTTCGTTCTTTGGGCAGTCTGAAAAAATCCCTTGTTTGCAAGCACGATTTGAGCGACCGCATATTCCACAACGGGAACTGCGTTCGCCTTCCATGCGCTGAACACGCGGACGCCCTTTTCAAGGTATTGCCGCGCGAACGCCTGCACCGAGCCCGCCGCGTAAAACACGCCCTTCAAGGACGGAAAATATTTTTCGATTTCGGCTTCTGTAAGCGTGGCGATCCCCCACGTGGAAAAGAGAATTTCCACGTCGGAAAAATCCGTCTTCCCCAAATCGGCTTTTTGATATAATTTATCTACTATCGAAAATTCCTTCGCTAAGCCGTCCTTTACTGCGGGATAGTACACCCGCTCCCAGTCGGCGCGGCTCTCGCAAAAATAGATTGCTTTCACTTTTGTTTTCTCCTTTCAAGCTCCTTGCAGGAATTCCACACCTTTTCAAACCAAAGCTCTCTCTCGGGAACGGGGCGCACGGGCGTTCTGCCCGTTTGAATACCTTTCTCCGTCTTTTTCGCAGTGACGATATATTTTCTCCCTTCCTCGTTTTCCGCCTTCGGCTTTCTCTCCAAAAAGTCCCCGCGGTCAAACACGAAGCACGAGCCGCGCGAGCCGAAGTTTTCCGCCGCTTCGATCATGGAAAGCGCAATCGCTTCCTGCATTTTTAAAAGGTCTAAGTTCTTGAACAGAGCGGAAAGCTCCTTTTTCTCCGTCCAGCGGTTGTCATTGCAAAAGCTATCGATTCTTTGGGAAATACGCTTTTTCGCCTCTTTCATCTCTTGCGGGTTACGCAGGAAGGCGAACGACGCGCTCATTTCTTTTTGATAGGTCTCCCGCGTAGATAAAAGCGTGGGCTGCGTACCCTTCGTCTTTGTAACGAGCTTATCAAGCTCTTCCGCCGCCTGCTCTGCAATGTGCGAAAAATCCGCCGTAACCTTTCTTTCTGCAAAATAAGAAATATGCCGCGCCGCACGGAATCCCCCCACCTGACAGGAATTGAGCGCCGCGCCGCCCGGACGGAACACGCCAAACGTGCCCGCCGCTTCTCCAATTACATATAGACCCTTTATATTCGTCTGCCAATCCTTATCAACCCGCACCCCGCCGTTGCAGTGCTGTGCGCATACGGCAATGCGGAGCGGCTCTCTTTCGAGGTCGATGCCGTGTTCGCGGTAGAGCTCGATCGCGCCCGCGTTCATCTTTTTAAGCCGCGCGATCGGCAAAGGGATCAGCGCGTCGGAATTTTTGAGATAATCATAGGCTGTCTTGTCTAACTTCTCAAACCCGTTTTGAAGTCCCTTAGGCTCGCGGGTAAAGTCCATATAGACCTTGCGCCCCTTTACGACCGTCTCCTCATACACCAACAAATCGACGAAGGACGAGCCGTAAATTTTTCTGACGTCGAAGGGCCACTCATAGCCCTTCAAGAATACGTTCTTCAACACCTCTTCGGGCGAAGAAAAATACTCGTTCAAAAATTCGCGCTCTACGCCCTGTTCGTCTATCGAGATATACCGCGGCAAAACCTGCTGATAAGTGCCCGAAACGTTCCACCTAAAATCAACGGAAGCAAGCCCGTATTGCCACTCGCAGAGATTTGCAAACTCCGCGCCCGCGTCGAGCGCAAGCGAAGAATTGCCCGTCTGGCTTTCGGGATAAACGCTGTTCAAATATACCGCCGCAGGTCCGCCCGTAGCCATCACGACGCAGGGCGTTTTGATTGCGATATACCCCGCCTCTTCGCTCGACAAGTCCAAGCAAAGCACACCAACGATTTGCCCCTTTTCCGTCAACAGCTTGACCGCCTGACAGTTATCTAAAATCTTAATTTCTTTTTGAATGACCGAACGCTCCAAGACCTCCGTCATCTTCTTCGAGGTATACGGGCCTATGGACGTTGCGCGCGAATAAGGGTCGTGGTCGGTCTTATAGCCGACGAACTCCCCGTACTCGTTCGTGGGAAAATCCACTCCAAGGTTTGCGAGCTTCATAAAACAGCGCGCCGAATTCGCCGCCTCCGCAAGCGCGATATCCCCGTCCACGCCGCCGCCCGAAAAGAGCGTTTGCGCCATATTATATACGCTGTCCCCCTCGTTGCCCGCAAGGGATAGTTTATAATAGGTCTGCTTGTCGCTGCCCGTGTTCCGCGAAGTGCCCTTGTTTCTCCCCTCGGTGACGACGGCTATATTTTTTACGCCGAAATCATAGAGCCAGTCCGCGCAGTTATACCCCGCGCAACCGCTGCCGATGACGACCGCTTCGTACTCGTAAAACTTCATTATAATCTCCGTATATGAAATCCGCCGTCGGCGTTGAGCACCGTGCCCGTGCCGAAGTCCAAAAGCCCGCTCGCCGCCGCATACACGCATTTTGCGACGTCCTCGGGTAAGCCCCAACGCTTGGTGGGCGTAAGCCCCTCCGAAATGAGTTTATCGTATTTTTGAGAAACGCAGTCCGTCATGGGCGTTTTAATGATGCCGGGGCGCACCTCGAATACGGGAATTTCGTATTCCCCGAGCCTATCCGCAAACAGCTTTGTCACCATGGATACGCCCGCCTTGGAAATGCAGTACTCCCCGCGCGATACGCTCGAAGTATAGCTGGAATTAGAGGCGATGTTCACGATTCTCGGGCTGTAATCTTCTAAGTTCTTATTCAGGCAAGAAATCATGTAGTTTGCAAAGAGCTGACACATAAAGAAGGTGCCTTTCGTATTGATACCTACGACTCTGTCGAAGCTCTCTTCCGTCGTCTCCAAAATATCCAAACGCACCTTACAGGCAACGCCCGCGTTGTTGACTAAAAGATCAAGCCGTCCGAATTTTTTATCGATAAATTTCAGAAGCGCACGCCTGTCCCCGTCTTTGGAGATATCGCATTTGCAATAAATCTCCTTGTCGGACTTTTCGTGCACGTCCGAATAGACGACCGTGTATTCTTTCTCTTTGAGATAGTCCGCGATCCCTTGCCCGATCCCCTGTGCCGAGCCTGTCACCAATGCTACTTTTTGCATATCATTTACTCCTTACCAAATTTTTTAACGTTTTGATATCCTCTTCGAAATTTTGAACTTCGTCGTCCTTTACAAATTCGAGAAGACAGTTGCAGTGCGAGGGAAGCCGCTTCATATACAGCGCCCACTCCTCTTCGCCCGCCGAAAGCGGAAATCGCTCGAAGCCCCGCCATTGATAGACGTGAACATTGATAAGCCGCTCCTTTATGATCTCTATCGCCGCAAGATTTTTTGCAATGCGCTCGGAATCGCCCATATCTCCGAGCCAATAGGCGGGCTGCCAATACGTTCCTACGTTCTCCTTACGTACGGCGTCAAGCAATTTCACGACCGATTCGGAATTATTGCAATAAGTCCCGTAGTGGTATTCAAAGGCGATTTTCTGCCCGAATTTTTTTGCATAGTCGGCACATTCTACAACCGTTTCAACGAGCCGATTAAACTCTTCGTCCGAAAACTTTTCGCTATCCTTTTCTCCTGCCCATACCCGAATGACGGTTGCACCAAGCGCCTTTGCAGCTTGGGAAACGGGCTTAAAATTTTCGAGACTGTCGCAACGGAAATAGGAGCCGTAAGAGTTACATTCAAGTCCGCTCTTCCGCGTTGCCTCACCTACACGCGCGGCTATTTGAGTATCGCCGTACGGAACATGGATATCCCCGCCCCACTCGATACAGTCGAGCCCGTTCTTCTTTGCAATCTCTATCACCTCTTCCGCCGGTTTCCCGCGGAAGGTAACCGAGCACAATCCGATTTTGTTCATTACTTTTTCTCGATTTCCCGATACAGATTTTTATAGTATTCGTCGAAGGTCGCACAGCCCGAAACGCGCTTGTTCCGCATTAAAACGGTGCACTTCGAGCAGGCGACGCACGCCTTCTTGTAGTTGTATTTTCCGTTCACGTAATCCCTATAAAATTCGGGATAGGCAAGCGCGCATCTTCCGAAGCCGACCAAATCGCAAACCTTGTTTTCGATTTGTTTTTCCGCCTGCTCCATCATGTCTTCCCGATAATAGGAAAGTCCCGAGCCGACGAACACCATATCGGAAAACTCCTTTTTCAGCTGAGCTTCCACGTCAACGAATCGTTTCAAGCCAACCTCTGGGCTCTCGTCGGGACGGTACGCGCCCACGCGGAACGGACGGTTGACGTGGGGATTAAAGTAGGGATTGCCGAGCGTAATATTGACGAGCTTTAAGCCGTAGCCCTGCAAAATATGTAAGATTTTCTTTGCCTCGGTCAAATCGAGATTGTTGTTTTCGTCCGTGCCGAAGCCGTTGGGCTTTGCTACCATGTCCGAGGGATCAAACCTCGAAGCAATGATAAAATCCTTTGTAGCAAGCGTGCTGAGTTTCTTGTAGGACTCGATATACAGCTTAGAGCGGTTTTCGAGGCTTCCGCCGTATCTGCCTTTCCGATTGTAAGCGGACAAAAGCTCCTGCACGAGATATCCGTGACAGCACTTCATGTCAACGCCGTCAAAGCCCGCTTCCTTTGCAAGCAACGCGCTTTCAAAATACTTTTCGGGAAGACTGTCCAAGTACTCGTCCGAAACGATATTTTCGTCCGACACGGGGCGGGTTGCCTCGTATACGGGATTTCTGTACGCGATCATGGAAATAATGCTCTGCCTTCCCGAGTGCGTCAACTGAATGAGAAACTTCGGAGCAAAGCCGAGTTCTTTGATTGCCTCCTCTTTGAGTTCGCTCACAAACTTTTTGAATACGGGCAAATTATCTCTTGTGAGCATCATCTGACGCTCGCCCGTTCTGCCCTCTTTGCATACGGCGTTCGCTTCAAACCAAATGATTCCCGCGCCGCTTAAAACGAACTTTTTGTACTTGCGCACCGTGAGCTCGCTCGGGCTTCCGTCCGTATTGCAGTCGCACCCCTCCATGGGCTGTATGACGACCCTGTTCTCTACCGCCCAGCCGTTGATTTCAATTTTCTCATTCAAAAACATTTTTTGCCCCTCTTCGTTACACGATTTCAAAAACAAACTTTGCGCTCTCGATTCCCTTATTCAACGCAAAATCAATTAAGTACACCGTTTCGGTTTCCCCGCCTTGATTGTGGATCGCCTGTTGTTCGGAGGAAACCGTAGGCTTTACGCAATCCTTATCGAACGACAGCTTTACGTTTTCCACGATGATATGATCGTCAAACACCTTCGGCTCGATAAGCGTTACGAATCGGTCGGTATATTCTTTTTTCTCCGTCGATACAAACGTATCGCAAAGCTCGATTTTGTTCTCACAATAGCGGAATCTTCTCGTTACGCTTTCAAGCCCGCTCTGTCCGTATGCGCCCGCTATCTCAGCGGTGATTTCGTTCCCAACGTGCGCGATCGATCCGCGGTACTCCTTCCCCGCCTTCTGATAGGCGTTGTTTATAACGGGAACGCTGTGCCCGCGCGAGGAAGTACACAAATAATCGTACCGCTTCTCCGAAAAATATTCTTTTGTATACCGCCCCGTGCCGAAATCGCAAAAAATCTGTCCCTTCTCCGTGGACAAAATAAATGCGCCCACGTCGTTATGATTGTGCGGCTCGCCGTTATGGTTTGCCTTGATTGCAAGCGAGTATTTCTCGGAATTTATGATCACCTGACCCGATTCGATAAAATCGTAGTTTCGTTTTTCAAGGTAACCTTTTTCTTTCGACAAATCGTAATACACGAAATCACGGATACACCTAATCCAGTTTCCGTCGTTGGAGATGCCGTTTCCGTAGATCCAACCTGTCAGCGCATCGGGAAGCGTATGCACGGAATTTGGATATTCGTTCGCAAGAAAGCTCATAAGCGCACCTTGGATTTTTACGTTTCTCGCGGAATCCGAAAAACTGACGACTTGGTTTCCGCACATGAAATTCTTTTGCGCAAAGGAGGCAACTTTTTCCACCTTATCCGACACAAAATAATCCTTCCTGCCGTTTGTGAACTGCCGCAATAAATCGGCAAACCAAACGAAGATGCCGAAGCCGTACTGCCAATACCCCAATCCCTCTTCGCAGACGCCCTCGTCTGTAAACGACTCTAAAAAGCAGTCCATGGTTTTATATATCCTTTCGGATACCGAATCGAAGCGTTCGGGGGCAAGGTACATAAACGTACCCGCAACGCACCCCGCGCAAACCGCCGCCCAGTTCCCTTTATCCTTCTCCCAACCGAAGTTTCTTGTGAGATAGGAATTGATGATCCTGCGCTCTGTTTCCGCTTTGAGCCGCTCGATGATTTCCCCGTCCAGCCTGTCCGACAAGAGATAACAAATTTCCGCCAAAGAAAATCCCGTCTCCACCGCGAATAAATCGATACACGTATCCGCGGGCAAGTCCCAAGGGTTTGCTGTATGCGCGGGAAGCGCCCAGCTAAATTCCTCCAAGGTCGCCCAAATGACGTCCTGCAATTCGTTGAGATAACGACTCTCTTCGGGATAGATTAGCGTAAGAAGCGCAGAAGACGTAAGATACTGTCTGCGCATAAAATACGGTTTTTCGAACTCGTGCCGCGAGCCCGTAGCCTTGAATTGCTTTCGCGCCGAATACGCAAGCGAGGCAAGCGGCTGCGTTCTGCTCATCTCAAAAATTTTCTTGACGCTCTCAATGAGAGCGGCATATTTTTGATCCGTTCTTACCCGTTTCCAAAAGGCTTTCTCTTTTGCACGTTTGAATAGTTCCATGCCGCGCTCCCTGCCCCTTCTTTACCGCTGTACTCTTCCGCTCGCATTTCCGCCCGCCAAGGCTTCCACTTCCGACAGAGACACCATATTGTAATCGCCCTCGATAGAGTGCTTTAAGCAGCTTGCCGCAACCGCAAACTCGATCGTTCTCTGCGGGTCGTACCCGTTCGACAACGCATAGATGAGCGCACCGCCAAAAGAATCGCCCCCGCCTACACGGTCTACAATGTGCATACTGTATTTCTTGCTGAACACCGCCCCGCCGCCTGTATAGAGCATACCCGACCAGTCGTTGTCGTTCGCGCTCTTGCTCTCGCGCAGGGTGATTGCAACACCCTTAAAATGAAATTTTTCGGTGAGCTTTTTCGCCACGGAGATATAACCGTTTTGATCGAGCTTGCCGCCGTTGATGTCCGTGTTATCCGCTTCGATCCCGAAGACGTCCTTTGCGTCCTCTTCGTTGGCGATACAGTAATCGACGTAAGCCATGAGCCCGCCCATTACCTTGCCCGCCTTCTCCTTGCTCCACAGCTTTTTGCGGAAGTTGAGATCGCAGGAAGTCGTGATACCCTTTCCCTTTGCTTTTTTTAAGGCTTCCAAGCAGATTTCGGCAACCTCGTCCGAAAGCGCGGGCGTGATCCCCGTGAAGTGAAACCAGCTTGCGCCCTCGAAGATTTTATCCCAATCGAAGTCCGCTTTTTTTGCCAAAGCGATAGACGAATAGGCGCGGTCGTAGATGACCTTGGAGGGGCGCTGGGATGCGCCCTTTTCGCAATAGTAAATGCCCACGCGCTCGCCCCCGCGGACGATCTTTGAGGTGTCCACACCATACTTGCGCAGGGAATTGATTGCCGCCTGTCCGATTTCATGTGCGGGGAGCTTAGTGACGAACGCCGCGTCCATACCGTAGTTTGCAAGCGACACGGCAACATTTGCCTCCGCGCCGCCGAAGGTCGCCTCGTACTTCTCGCTCTGCACGAATCTTAAATAGTTCTCGGGAGCGAGCCGAAGCATCAGCTCGCCGAAGGTAATTACTTTGCCCATTTTTCAAGTGCCTCCTCTACAAAGAAACTTCCGCCCACTGCGGCGATTTTGTCCCACGATAAGAACTCGTCTAAGTTTTCCCTGTTCACCCCGCCCGTGGGAATAAATGTAATTTGCGGGAAGGGCGCGGAAAGCGCTTTCATAGCTTTCAAGCCCCCGTACACGTTTGCGGGGAAAAATTTCACCGTAGTAATTCCAAGCGAAATTGCCTTCATGATCTCGGTGGGCGTTACGCACCCGGGATAGTACGGAACACCTTTCTTTTTGCAAATTTTGGCAACCTCTTCCGAAAGCCCGGGCGACACGATAAACTTTGCACCCGCCTTTAACGCACGCTTGCATTGCTCGCCGTTTATAACCGTGCCCGCGCCGATTTCCATGTTCGGAAATTTCGCTACGGCAAGTTTAATCGCCTCTTCGGCGCACGCCGTACGGAAGGTGATTTCCGCACAGAAAATCCCTTCTTTCTGCAATGCATCTAAAATAATTTCCGTTTCCTTTAATTCTTTGATCACCACTACGGGTATCAGTTTTTCCATATATCCTCCGCAAAAATCCAATCATAAGTATGATAACTTATAAAGCCGTTTGAGTCAAGTTTCCTTGTAAAATTTATGGGATCGTCACAAAAATAACTTCGCTTCGGTCATTGAAAAATCGAGCGTTTTTTGCGTGCCGTCGCGGAAGAAAAGTTCGGTTTTTCCGTATGCCGAATAGTTCTTTTCGTCGCAGGCTTTAAGGCGCAGCAGCGGGAAAAGCTCCTCGTCTGTAAAGTCCTCGTGCGATTCCCGCGTGAGCGTTTGTGAGAGCAGCAAGTAGTTTTCGTAGCCGTATTCTTTTAAGCGGTGGGCAGAGGCATAAACGACGATCGAATGTTCCGAGTCGGGATTTGTGCCCGTGCTCTTTATATAATCGATCTTATCCCAGCCGCCTAAGACCGTAAAGGCAAGCTGCTTTTTTCTGCCGCACGCGTCGTAGCCCTTGAGGATAATCGCCTCTGCACCGTCCTTTTCTCTGCGCGTGATTTGCGTGCCGTTATCGGGAAAACCGAACGAGCCGAGCGTTACCGTCACGGGACGGCGGATAAGCCGCAGCTTATCGGCACGGAAAATGCCGTGCGGAACGGGAAAATCGGCAAGGTTGATCCCCTGCGTCCAATGCCATTCGCGACCCAAATCGAAGTCGAAAAACTGCCTGCGGTATAATACGCCGTCCTTTTCTCCGCACCAAAACGTGACGTTTGCCCGCTCCAAACTGTCTTTGACTTCGTCCTTTATCACGTATTGCTGAGCCTCCACGTCCCCGCGCGGCGCACTCTCCCACGGATACTTCGTAGCGTAGCACAGCTTTGCGTAATTCCACATTCCGTGTAAATCGCCCTTATCTTTTAATACCTTACCCGTGCGAAGATAGGTCGTGCCGTTCGCCTTGTGGTTGCTGAACGCCAACGCAGGTCCGTCGAGGACGGTGTTCTTGATTTCATGCGCTTTAAGCCGCTCCCAAGAGCCGTTGTTTTCCTTCTCCGTCCAGAAAGGGTGCGTGGCGGGCAGGTGCAAACAGAGAAACGCCTTCCCGCACCACAACACCGATTCCGCGCAGGAATACCCCTGCACGAGAGGAGAGAACTGTCTGTAAAATCCAAGCGTGGGCACACCGCCTACAAGAAAATCGTTCCGCGAGAGAAATTGCAACAGAGACCCCGAGGAGATTCGCCTTGCAAGCCCGTAGTTTACGGCGGGTTTTTTCAGTAGCATATTGCCGTCGAACGCGCTGACCGAGGCAAAGCGGTAAATATTGCTGCGCCCCCACATATTCGTAAAACCGTCTTCGTCAAAGAAGTCGGGATAGGTTTTCATGAGCTCGTTCGAATATTCCTCGAATTTTTGTGCGATTTCGGGAAGGCGCTCGTAGCCGTACCACTTATTCCAAAGGGGCGCGTAGAATTGAAACGCCCAGCACGAATAATAATCGAACGCCTGTCCGTCGCGGTACCAGCCGCCGCCCGCATAGTAAGCAAGAATGCTCGAAGCGTGGTCGAGCATGATATCTTCGTCTATGGAATAGCCCTCCATGTTCAAAAAGGCTAAATCGAGCATATTAAAGAGCCGCCAATTCTGCGGCACGGTATGCTGATGGGCGTAGCTTGAAAGAAAGGCGGCGATCCTGTCCTTTTCCTCTTTCGTGTAGGTATCCCATATTTCTTTTTTGCTGACCCAAAGCCCGATCACGAGGGCGCACGTCTCCACCGTTTGTTGGAAACAACGGGCGGGGTCGGCGTGGTGCGTCTTCTCCTGCATATCTTCGTAAGTGCCGACGTAATACTCGTCGCCGCGCGTGCACGACCGCAGTATCTGCGCTTTGTAGTACTCGCGCAAGGAATAGCCGCAAACGGTGATTTCGGGAATATTAAAAATGAGCGGCGCGGCAATAAAGAAAGAACGCGTTAAGCCTTCAAACCTCTCCGCGCTTTGTTCTATCGCGGCGATTTCTTCGCTTGCATTCAGGTGCGGATAAGTGATTTTCGTCTCCGTGCGCGGCACGACGACGGGATCGGTAAAGTTTTTAATATTCAAAAAAAGGTTTTCGAGTAAATACTTTGCGGCTTCTATCCAGCTTTCGCGCGTCATGCCCGTATAGGGGCTGAGCTTATAATCTGTTTTCGTAACCTTGAACGCCATATTTTTTTCTCCCGATAAAGATTTTATCACAGTTTTCCTTTTATGTAAATAGCGCGTTTATAAAAAATATTGAACGGCATAAAAAAACTCAACCGTATAGCGGTTGAGTTAAGTTCGGTGAGTTAATGGTAGGTTGAATTAAATTATTTTCTTTTCCACGGGCGGTTTTTGTTGAGCCAACCGTGCTCCTGCCAATATTTGCAGTCAAGTCCGCCCGCTCCGCTTTTTTGCACTTTCTTTTGGATAAAACGGCATAACTTGAATTTGATTTTCGTGATAGATTTTGTG
>JAIDSX010000006.1 GCA_029060985.1 Clostridia bacterium
CTCTATCATACTGCCGAATTTTTCCGCAAAGGCGGGGCGGTACGCACTCAGAATACCCGAAGCAAGCAGATAATACCCGTAGGTAAAGTAGTGGTCTGCAAGGTTCACGCCCGCGCCGAATTCGCTGTTCCTGTAATACAGCGTGCCCCACTCCGAATCGTAGTAGAAGTACGAGCTCTTTTCCGCGTCCGCCACGGGGTCGTAGGTAAACCAATCGGTGAGGATATATTCGATCTTATCGAGAAAGGAGTCGCGCATATTGGTTGCGCCGATCTGATCTGCGGCAAGCGCCGCCATGGACATGGGGTGCAGATTCTTGCCCTGCCAATAGGGATCGCCCGAAATCAAACGGTCGTCGGGCGCGCTGTCGCCACCGATCCCCTGTTGGTTGTACAGCATGAGAAGCTGTTGATACAACGCCGCCGTTTCGTAGCCGTCCGCCGTCGGCTCCACGAAGGTAGGCACGATTCCGTAAAAGACGTCCGTCGTTTTGAAGAGATTGCCGACGAAGGAATAGCAGTTCCCGCGTACGGACGGATAGCAGTGCGCCGTTGCAGTTTTATTATAATCGTAATCGGACTTTGCAAGCTGGTGCGGAAGGAACGCCGTATACGCTTCCGAAGAGAAGCCCTCGCGCATCAACACCGTCTGTACGCGGTAAAAAGTCGTCACTTCGTTCGTGTAGTCGTCAAACTCATAGGTCGCCGAAGTACCCGCGATAAAGGCGTAACCGTGATCGTGCATTAACTTTGCTTCCGCTTTATCGAACGTACCGTAGGGCTGAGCGCTTGCGCCCTTCTGTGCTTCGGTAATCGTCGTTTTACTGCTCATTGCCCCTACCGAGAGGTAGTTGCCGTTTTTCATGACGATATTGATTGCCGCTTCACCGCGAACGAACTGTGTGCCCTCGGGCGCGTTCACAACGTAGTAACGTTCCTCGTACGTTTTGACGCCCGAAGAGTCCCTGTCGTCCTCATAGCCGCTGTGGGTGCGCACACATACGACGATACTATCGCCCGTGTAGCTCGTACCATGCGCGGAAAGGATTTTGTTTCCGCTTAAATCGTAAACGCCAAGAAGATCGTTTGCGGAGACATACGCCTTTTCAGGCTCGGCGTAGTAACAGTAGGCGTACAGCGAGCCTTGATTGAGGAACGCGGTAAACTTATCGACCTTGGGATTATCGGTCATCACGGTGGAAATGCCGTAGTCGGAATAGTTCATGATACGCACGTCCGTATCGCTCTTCATATCCGTCATTCCCGCATAGCCAATCACAAGATCGTGCACGTCGACGTTGATCGTCTGTCTGCCGTTGCCGGGGTTAGAGCCTGCATAGTAGCCCGCTCCGGGGTTCGTGAGCCAAAGCCCCGCACTCGTATAGGTTGCGGTGAGCGGGTTCATATACATATTGTAGCCGTAGTCGCGGATGAGAAGCCCCTGCCACCAATCGTTGCTCGGAACGGGCTTTCCCCGTAAGCTGTCGTCGAGATGCCCAACCAGACGGGAAGCGGGGAAATCCGTACCGCCCGTCACGTAAGTGCCGTTTCCGTTTTTAATCACTTCCCATTCGGGGAACTGTACGGATACGTCGTATTCGACCTTGCTCTCACCGCTCGAAGCGGGATACTGCGAATTGACGACGAACCCTTCGAGCATATAGCGGTTATCGTTGGTGTTCTGATAGTCGATTACGCGAAGATACCGCGTCGATTCATAGACGTATACGCTTTGAT
>JAIDSX010000060.1 GCA_029060985.1 Clostridia bacterium
GAAATGATATGATAAAAAACGTAATAATTCCGCAGGAAACGGACAAGCTCGATAACTTCGCTACGTACTTAAATCTCGAAATGCTCTACGCAGGGCGGGGAATCATCAATCTATCGAGTATCGGCGTAGACCGTCCGGGACTTCGGCTTGCGGGATTTTACAGCTACTTCGATACGCAGCGCATTATCGTGATCGGGCTAACCGAGCACGAGTATCTGCGTTCGTTCAGCCAGGAGGAGCGCAAGGAGAAAATCCAGAAGCTCTTCGATTGCGGCGAAATTCCCTGTATTGTCTTCTCGCGCGATCTGCCTGTGTTCCCCGAATTTATGGAGTGCGCAAGGGCTTCGTATACGCCCGTGTTCCGTTCGAGCAAAATGACGACTTCGGTCATCACCGATCTGTTTGTATACCTCAGCCGGATTTTAGCGCCCACGACCACCGTGCACGGGGTACTTTTGGACGTATTCGGCGTGGGCATCATGCTCACGGGCAAGAGCGGCGTGGGGAAGAGCGAAACGGCAATGGAGCTTATCAAGCGCGGACACCGCTTGGTTGCGGACGACTCCGTACTCATTCGCAAAATCGAAAACGACCTCGTGGGAACTTCTCCCGAACGTATCCGCTACTTTATGGAGCTGAGGGGGATCGGCATTATCAACGTAAAGAATATGTACGGCTCGGGCGCGGTCATGAACGAAAAGCCGATCGAGTTTATTATGGAAATGTGTCCGTGGGAAAACGGAAAGGAATACGACAGATTGGGCGATAAAGAGGACTTTGAAGAGATTTTGGGCGTTCAGATTCCCAAGCTCATCATTCCCGTAAGTCCGGGGCGCAACCTTGCCATCTTGATCGAGGTCGCAGCAAGAAATCAACGCTTGAAGAGTATGGGCTACGACGCGGCGGAGGAGCTCATCGAAAGAACGATCGGAAGATAAAATGAATTTCGAAATTTTAGCGCCCGCGGGCAACGGGGAGTGCGCGTATGCCTCCCTGAACGCGGGGGCGGACGCAATCTATTTGGGACTTGAAGAATTTTCCGCGCGGCAGGCGGCGGAAAATTTTAACGTGGAGTCCTTAAAAGAAATATGCACATATGCCCACTTATTGGGTGCAAAGGTGTACGTCTGTCTGAACACGCTCGTCAAGGACGACGAAACGGAAACCTTTTTTTTCTGCGCGTTCAGGGCGTGGAATGCGGGTGCGGACGCGCTTTTAATACAAGATATTTTTTTGGGTAAACTGTTAAAGGAGCGCTATCCCGAAATCGTGTTGCACCTTTCTACGCAGGGCGGGTGCTGTAACGAATACGGCGCACAGCTTGCGAAGGACTACGGCTTTTCGCGCGTCGTGCTTGCGCGGGAAACGCCGATTGAAGAAATAAAGAAGATTTCCGCGATCATCGAAACGGAGGCGTTCGTGCAGGGCGCGCTCTGTTCTTGTTTTTCGGGGCAGTGCTATTTTTCTTCCTTCGCGGGCAACAACAGCGGCAACCGCGGCAGGTGCAAACAGCCCTGCCGTAAACGCTATTCCATCGACCGTAACGGCTTCGAAGAGCCCGCCTATGCGCTCTCTCTTTCCGATCTGTCGCTTGGGAATAAACTCAAAGAACTTAGCGAGGCGGGCGTCCTTTCTCTGAAAATCGAAGGACGTATGCGAAGAAGCGAATACGCCGCGGCGGCGGTCAAATATTATAGAGCGTTGCGCGAAGGCAAGGATGCCTCGGAAGAATTTAGAAATCTGAAACGCGCGTTCAACCGCGGGAACTATACCGAGGGACTCGCCTTCGGACAGAAGAAGGATTTTCTTTCGCGTAACGTGCAGGGGCATATCGGCGAGGACGTGGGCGAGGTTTCGATCACAAAACGTGGTTACTTGTGCAAGTGCGCGTTTGTTCCCGAAAAGGGCGACGGCTTCAAAATTTTAAGGAACGGCAAAGAGGTCGGCGGCGCCGCCGTATTGAGTGTGGAAAAAGACGGGTTTTATTTGACCTCTTCCGCGCGGCTATTGGTTGGCGACAGAGTGCACGTGACCACTTCCAAGGCGGCAAGCGAAGCGGCGTTACAAGGCAAACGCCTGCGCCCCGTCAAAATCGCGCTCTCCTTTATCGCGGGCAATAAACCGCGTGCGGAAGCCGAGGGCTTTATCTTCGAGGGCGATGAGCTTTTAGACGAAGCGAAGAGTTCGCCGCTTACGAAAGAGGAATTGATCGCCTGCTTCGAAAAGACGGATACGCTTCCCTTTGCACCAGAAATAAAGGTGGAAACGCGGGGCGCGTTTTTGCCGAAGTCCAAGCTGAACGCCTTCCGCAGAACGTTCTACGAAGCGCTTACAAACCACCTTGCGCCCGACCGCAAAGAGTTGGAATTAAGACCGCTTCCCTGTATCAAACTGAAAAAAGGAACGGGTGAAAAGCGTGCGTATATCATTTCGGGCGGAGACGTTCCCAAGGACGCGGATATCGTTATTTATAAGCCCTGCGAATATGCGCATATTCCCACACAAGAAGGTAAAGAGAATTATTTGTATCTGCCGCCCTATTTCACCTCGAAGGACGAGGAGCTGGTCGCGCCTTTTTTGGAGCAGTTCGACGGCATTTACTGCGAGGGGTATTACGGAATTCTGCTTGCGAAGAAGTACCGTAAAAAGCTCTTTGCGGGCACGGGCTTCAACCTCACCAACCGCTATGCGGTGTCCGAGGCAGAGAAGGTTGCTTCCTATTTTGCGCTCTCCAAAGAGATCTCTTTGCGGGAGGCGAATGCGCTCTCAATAGAGAATGCGTTCACCCTTTCGGGCGGTGCGATCAAAGTCATGGATTTAGTGTACTGTCCCTTTTCGCAGGATTGCAAAAATTGCGACAGGCGGGAGCGGTATACTTTAACGGACGAAGAGGGGCGGGAGTTTCCGCTGAGGCGTTACGCCCTATCGGGCGCGTGCCGATTTGAAGTGTACAACTGCGCACTTTTATCAAGGAACATATGCGCAAATGCGCTTTACGACAACACCCTTGCGGGCGAAAAGCTCGGCGTGACGAAGGGGCATTTTGAAAGGAGTATGCAATGACGAGCGATCATAGGCGTTTGGAACTGGATAAAATACTTGCGTTCGTTGCAGCTCACGCCGTGACGGAAGCGGGCAAGGAGCGGGCGGTTTGTTTAGAGCCCGCTACGGAATTGAACGCGGCGCAAGCCCGCCTGACGTTGACGCAGGAGGCGTATATTCTGCTCTTTGAAATCGGGGCGGGAAATATCGCGTATTTTCCGCCGCTTTTAGATAAGGCGGAGCGCGCGGGAAAGGGGGCTTCCCTGACCTGCTTAGAGCTTACGGAAGTAGCGAGGCTTTTAACTTCGGCGCGGCTCTTATACACTGCGGTCACAAATGCGGATGGGCGTATCGAAAAAATGAAGGAGCTCGTCTCCCCGATTATTCCGCGCGAGAGCTTGGAAAAGGAAATCAGCGATAAAATCATCGGCGAAAACGAAATCGCGGACAACGCGAGCGAGCGGCTGTTTGCGATCCGCAGGGAAAAACGGCTTGCGGGCGAGCGTATCCGCGCCCGCCTTTCCGAGTACCTTACGGGGAGCGAGCGGAAGTATCTGCAAGAGGGGATCGTCACGGTGCGCGGCGATCGCTTCGTCGTGCCCGTCAAAGCGGAGTACAAGCGCAGTATCAAGGGCTTCGTGCACGACCGCTCGGCAACGGGTGCGACCTTCTTTATCGAGCCCGAAGAGATCTTCGAAATGAACAACGAGCTTTTGACCCTCTCCCTTGACGAAAAGGAAGAGGAGGCGCGTATCTTAAAGGAGCTGTCCTCGAAAGTAGGCGCGATCGCTTCGGAGATCGAGCGGGATTTGGAGGTCGTGACGGAGGCGGACGTTATCTACGCCTGCGCCGAATACGCGCACGAAATCAAGGGGATTAAGCCCGAGCTCAACCAAAAGGGTGTATTGAATATCGTCAAGGGCAGACACCCGCTTCTCGATAAAAAGACCGCCGTGCCCGTTTCTGTGAGCGTGGGGGAAAAGTGCCGCTTCCTTGTTTTAAGCGGCTCGAACACGGGTGGCAAGACCGTCACGTTGAAGATGTGCGGGCTATTCCCGCTCATGGCGGCTTGCGGGCTGTTCGTGCCCGCCTTGGAGGGGACGCGCCTCTCCGTGTTCAGCGGCGTATACTGCGACGCGGGCGACAGCCAGTCCATCGAAGAGAATCTATCGACCTTCTCTTCGCATATCGTCAATATCAAGGAAATACTGAATAAGGCGGATTCCCGCTCCCTCGTATTGATCGACGAGCCGGGCGGCGGCACCGATCCCGAAGAGGGGCAGGCGCTTGCGACCGCCGTTCTCTCCGCGCTTGTAAAGAAGGGCGGCGTGGGAATCGTCACGACCCACTACGGCGCGCTCAAAGAGTTTGCCTACGAAAAAGAGGGGCTTGAAAACGGAAGTATGG
>JAIDSX010000061.1 GCA_029060985.1 Clostridia bacterium
AATCTGACGGCAGCCGATTCCGTCTCGAGCGGGGAGAGCGGCGTTCTTAAAACGCCGTTTTCTAACCATATCCCTTCCTTGCCGCCGCCCGTGAGTTTCAGCCCCTCGCCCGCAAGATATTTTCTGAGAATATCCGCGTCGGGCGCAAAGACCTTCAAGGCGTTTTTCTCCTTGAAGTCGAGAAGCGGATTGCGAGAGGAAAAATCCAACAGCCCCCGCTCCCATAGCTTTTCCTTGCTCTGCTTTGCCCGCGGCGTCCTATCTTTCGGCGCGCCCTCTTCGCTCTCTTCGTAAAGTCCAAAGCCCGCTTCACCGCGCGCGGGACAGGGAAGAAAGCCCGCCGTACGGCAGCGGGCAATATCTACGAAGCAATCGTAGACGCCCGCTTTGAGCTCGCGCAAAAAGCGCTCCTCGGAATTTGAAAACGCCGCTCCGCTCTCCGTGAATAAGTCGTCCGCATGGAAAAACACAAGGTGATTCACGCCCTCGGACAGATACCGTTCCACCGTTTTGAAGTCGTCGAACGAGCTCTCCAAAAAACAGCTGTCGAAGAGCCACGCCCCCACGCCCACCTTGTTTTTCGAGAGCGCAAGCACGGCGTGAAGTCCCGCCCGCTCCAAGCAAGCCGCCGTAAAGAGCGCAAGGCGGAACGCGTCCGTCTTCCGCGCGGAAGTGACGGACGGCGGCGAGGCAAGCGACGGATAGGTCAAATCAAACTCCCCAGATTTCGTGAAGCCCATTTCCTTGACGGCGGTAAATATCGCGGCGACCGCCTTTTTGACCGTGTTTTTATCCGCGTTTTCGTAGCCGTTAAAATCCTTTACGCCCCACTTTATAAGGCGGCGTTTTGCCTCCTTCAAAACGCGCGCCGTCTGAAACGCGCGCGGACGCACGAAGCAGGCAACCTTTTCAGGCACGCCGAATAGCCCTTCCCAAAAGTCGAAGGGGAGCGCGGTGATCTCCGCCTCTTTCGAGGTTATCTTTTCATCGCCGCAATAGAGGTCGGCGTGAAAGGTAAAGTTTCCGATACTGTCGTTCTCCGCCAAAAAGCGGGGCGAAAATATCCCGTCCGCGGATAGTAGCGCCGCGCCCTCGAAGCCCACTTCCGCTTCCCTTTCGAAGGGAAGAAACAGCTCGCTTTTTTCTCCCTTTACTTTGAGAAGCACATTCTTCTCGTTCGCGTTTTCCAGACGAAATTCTATTTTCGTATTCAAAAAACAATCGCAATATCCCGCGTACCGAGGGATAACAGGCTGAAAGGTGATTTTGCTTTTTTCTTTTTCCGTAAGCTCCGTCATAAAATCTCCTATATATTAAGAGAATTTTTGACAGAAAGAAAATTTTTTAATCAATTAAAAAAATTGTCCCGTGCGCCAAAGGCGCACGGGACAAATGTTACTCAAATATAAGCGTTTTCAAAATATTCCAAACCGCCTTCATAAATTGAAGCGATATCAAACCTACACGGCACTTCCTGCCGCTTCATCGTACAGAAGTACAGCGCGATCTTGCGGTAGCGTTCCTTTTTGCGGTTGTCCACCGCCTCGGCGGGAAGTCCAAAGGCGTCGCTCTCCCTTGCCTTGACTTCCACGAAGCAATACCACCCGTCCTTGAAGGCGATAATGTCCGCTTCGCCGAAGGGCGTTTTGAAATTGCGTTCGATAATTTTATAGCCGTGCTTTTTTAAGTATTTTGCGGTTTGCTCTTCCGCTTTCCGTCCCAGAACTTTTTTATAAAAGTCTTGCGGTGAATCGTACATATCCCAATCTCCCGAATCGCCTCGATATGTGCCTTCGTGCCGTAGCCCGCGTTGCGCTCAAACCCGTAGTAAGGGAACGTTTCGGCATATTTTTCCATGAGCGTATCGCGGTACACCTTGGCTAAGATACTCGCCGCCCCGATCGAGGCGACCTTCGCATCCCCCTTCACGATACTCTGTTGCTCGGTCTTAATATCGAGCGTCATATTTCCGTCCGTCAACACAAAGTCGGGGCGGGGCGAAAGTTTTTCGATCGCCCGCTTCATGGCAAGGCGGGTCGCCTGTAAAATGTTGATTTCGTCGATCGTCTCCTCGTCAACCTCTTCGATCGCGTAGGCGATAGCCCTTTCTTTGATGATTTCCGCCAAGTATTCCCGCTTCTTTTTGGAGAGCTTTTTGGAATCGTCTATCCCCAAAATGCGCTTCTCCTCATTAAGCGGAAGAATTACCGCCGCCGCAACCACGGGACCTGCAAGCGGACCTCTGCCCACTTCGTCCACCCCCGCGACGAGGCGGTAGCCCTTATCAAATAATTCTCGTTCGTAAATCAGTTCGTCCATAATCAAAACAGCGAATCGGTTTCCTCTACCGAATCGAAGGTAATCGTTCCAAGCCGTCCCTTTCTTAAATCGTCGATGAGCGCACGTTCGCCGCGCTCGTAATCGAAGTCGTTTTTCCTCAACAAAAATCCGCGGTTCTTGCACAGCGCTTCGAGCATTTCAAGAGGGCTTCCGCCCTCGATCCCGTAGCGCTCCTTTAAGCGGTCGGGGTAGGAATTCGACAGCTCCTCCAAAACGAACAGCGCGATTTCGTCAAACTCCAAAATATCGTCGTTCACAGACCCGAGCGCCGCAAGCCTTCTTGCAAAGGTCTGGTTTTCGAGCGCGGGCGGCATGAGCCCCGGCGAGTCCAAAAGCTCCGCTTCCCCGCACTTGACCCACTGCTTACTGCGCGTGACGCCCGCCTTGTCGCCCGTAATTGCTTTCTTCCCGCCCGAGAGTAAATTGATGAGCGAGCTCTTGCCCGTATTCGGAACGCCCGCCACCATAAAGCGCAGGGGGCGGGTGGAATTTTTGTTTTTTAATAGCTCCGCTTTTTCTTTTGTGACAGCCGCCATGGCGTTGAAAAGCGGGCGCGCCTGCCCCTTGACTGCGGAAAGATATACGACCTCTTTCCCCTTCGACTTGAACGCTTCGCCGATTTTTTCCGACTTCATATCGGCAAGGTCGCGTTTATTGAACACGAATAACACGGGTTTGTTCTTGACGAGTTTTTCAAGACGGGGATTGTAGGAAGAGAGCGGCGCACGCGCGTCGAGCACTAACAGCACGGCATCGACCAAATTTAGATTTTCTTCGAGCATACGCATGGCTTTCGCCATATGCCCGGGGTACCATTGCACCGTCTTCATTTCAGTAAATCGGGACGGTTCTTTTTTGTGATTGCAAGAGCCTGTTCCCTTCTCCAAGAATCGATTTTTGCGTGATCGCCCGAAAGCAGAATTTCGGGAACGCGCTGCCCCCGATATTCGACGGGGCGGGTGTACTGCGGGTATTCGAGAAGATTTTCCGAAAAGCTCTCGTCCACCAAGGATTCGGGAGAGAGCACCCCCTCCGCATAGCGGGCGACTGCGTCCGCAACCACCATTGCGGGAAGCTCGCCCCCTGTTAAAACGTAGTCGCCGATGGAGAGCTCCTCGTCGAAAAATAAATCGATGGCGCGCTGGTCCACGCCCTCGTAGTGTCCGCAAAGTAGCAATATATTTTCAAGCGCAGAGAGCTCGAACACCTTCTCCTGACAGAAGCGTTTCCCCTTGGGCGAAAGATAGATGCGCCGTGCCGTATGGTCGGGGTCTAAGGCTTCGACCGCGCTACCGATGGGCTGCGCCGTCATCACCATGCCCGCGCCGCCGCCGAAGGGATAATCGTCGCACTTCAAATGCTTATCCTCGGTATAGTCGCGGATATTCACGGCTTTGATTTCAACCTTCCCCTCGTTCTGCGCTCTGCCGATGATGCTCTTTTCAAGCGGCGTGAACATTTCGGGGAAGAGGGTCAGAATGGTAATTTTCACAGTACCGCCACTTCCTTAAACCGCTTTTCGGAAACGGTCATCTTTTTGTTTTGAATATCGATGGAAAGAACGACTCCCTTTGCCGCAGGAAACAACACCTCTCCGCTCTCCGTTTGGAGCGTATAAATATCCGTCGCCGCTTGACGGATATCCTTCAAGATTCCCAAAACCTTTCCCGTATCAGTCACGATCTCGCTTTCCAAAAGGTCGGCAATGTAATAGCTCCCCTCTTCGGGCTCGGGCGCTTCGTCGCGGGGAAGGGTCAATTCCTTGTCGCGAAGTAGCTCGGCGGCGTTCCTGTCGGGTACGCCGCGAAGGGCAAGATACGCCAAGCCTTCGCCCGCGCGGGCGTTCAGAATTTTATACTCCGCGCCGTCGATAAACACGCGTTTGAGATCGCAAAAAATTTCTGCGCCGTCCGTATAGGGCAGCACCTTCACTTCGCCGCGTATCCCCTGCGGTTTTAAGATTTTCCCGATGACTAAATCCATAAAGCCTCACAGACCGAACAGCGGTAAGACCGCCTCGCGTATCTTTTCCTGCGTTTTCTCTTTTTCCTCTTCGCTCGTGATAATTGCAACTCTTTCTTCGGGGAAACGCTTGAACGCCTCGTAAAAGCGTTCGCGGATCTTCTTTTGCTTTTCCGTCGTCTCGTAGCGTTCCGTCTCTCCGCGCCGCGCTACCCGCTTCATGCTCACTTCCGAGGGAAGATCGATGAACACCGTCAAATCGGGGCGCAGAATTTCCCTTGCGGGACGGTTGAGCTCGACCACCCATTCGAAGGGTACGAACTCCCCGTTGTAGGCAAAGGAGGAAAAATAGTATCTGTCGCAGAAGACGTTCACGCCCTCTTCGAGTTTTTTCTTGATTCCGTTTACGTTGTTCAAAATATGGTCGAGCCTGTCCGCCGCAAAGAGCGCGGCGATCGCTTTTTCGTCCGTATCAATCCTGCCCGTAAGACAGCTTCTAAGAAGCGCGCCGAAAGGCGAATCCGTCGGCTCGTGCGTGGAAAAGCAGGGCTCGCCTTTGCTCTCCAAATACTTTGTTAAGAGCTTCAGTTGCGTCGTTTTCCCGCTTCCGTCAAGCCCCTCGAAAACGATAAATTTTCCTCTTTTTATGTCGTTCATAATCTTACCTTATCCAATCTGTAAAAGCCTTAAACGCGGACGGTATCGCATAGGACGAAACTATTTCTTCCGCACTTCTCCACTCGTACTGCGGGAAGAACTTATGCGCCTTAATGAGATACCCCGTCATGCGCCACTCAATATGCGTGAAAATATGCTTCGCCTTTTTCTTGGCTATTACTTCTCCGAAGCTCGCAGTATCGGCTTCCCCTTCAAAAAAGGGAAACTCGTAGAGGTTTGCAAGCAAGCCCCTCTCCCCACGCTTTTCGAGGGCGTACTTTCCGTCCCGTTCCAAAACGCAAACCGTAGCGTTTACGATCTTCCTTTCCTTCTTTTCGTTCCGCACGGGGAAGCGTTCCTCGTCGCCCGATAAATGCGCTTTGCAAAGCCCCTGCCACGGGCACGCCCCGCAGTAGGGCGCGCCGTTCGGCACGCAAACCAAAGCTCCGAGCTCCATTAAGGCTTCGCAAAAATCGCCCGCCTCTTTCGGGTACGCCCGCCTTAAAACTTCGGTAAAGTTCTTTTTCGTCGCGGGCTCGTCGATATTGCTATCATCCGCAAAGTAGCGGGTCATAACACGCAAAACGTTGCCGTCCACTGCGGGTCGCGGCAGGGAAAACGCGATCGAAGAGATCGCGCCCGCCGTATAATCACCCACGCCCGCCAAGCCTCTTATCCCGTCGTAGGTAGAGGGGAAGCCCTCTTTGGCGATTTGCTTTGCGGCCTTCAAAAGATTGCGTGCGCGGGAGTAATAGCCCAAGCCCTCCCACGCTTTTAAGACCTCGTCCTCTTTTGCCGAAGCAAGAGCTTCGACCGTGGGGAAGCGTTCCATAAAATTCAGATAATATTCCTTGACCGCTTCGACCCTTGTTTGTTGGAGCATGATTTCCGAAACCCACACGCGGTAGGGCTCGCGCTTTTCCCGCCATGGGAGCACGCGTTTATTCTCTTGAAACCACTTCAATAAAAGCGCGACCGCTTGGGGGATAAGTTCCATTAAAAGAGTCCCGTGATCTTGCCGTCTTTGTCCACATCAATCTTTTCCGCGGCGGGCACTTTGGGAAGCCCCGGCATCGTCAAGATCGCACCCGTGAGCACGACGACAAATCCCGCGCCTGCGGAGATTTTTACCTTCTTGACGGTGACGGTGAAGTCCTCGGGCGCGCCCAAGAGCTTGGCGTTATCCGAGAAGGAGTATTGCGTCTTTGCCATGCAGACGGGGGTTTTATCGAAGCCCAGCTTTTCGAGCTTTGCGATTTCCTCTTCCGCTTCGGGCGTATACTCAACGTCCTTGCCGCCGTAGATTTTGGTGACGATCGCTTTGATTTTATCCTTGATGGGCAGTTTTTCGTCGTAGCAAAATTGGAAGTTATTCTTCTCTTCGCAGAGGCGCACGACCTCTTTTGCAAGCTCCTCGCCGCCCTTGCCGCCTTCCGCCCAGACGGTGGAAAGAACGGTATTCACGCCAAGCTCACGGCACTTCTTGATGACGAGCTCGATCTCCGCGTCCGTATCGGTGGGGAATCTGTTCACCGCAACGACCGCGGGAAGCCCGAACACCTCTTTCATATTTTTGACGTGACGGAGAAGGTTGGGAAGTCCCTTTTCAAGCGCTTCCAAATTCTCCGCGCCGAGCTCTGTTTTGTCGAGCCCGCCGTGCATTTTCAAAGCGCGCACCGTAGCGACCACGACGACCGCAGAGGGTTTGAGTCCTGCGAATCTGCACTTGATATCGAGGAATTTTTCCGCGCCCAAGTCCGCGCCGAAGCCCGCTTCCGTAATGATATAGTCGCCGAGCTTTAACGCCGTCTTGGTCGCCGCAACCGAGTTACACCCGTGGGCGATATTCGCAAAAGGTCCGCCGTGCACGATCGCGGGCGTGCCCTCTAAGGTCTGCACAAGGTTGGGCTTCATCGCGTCCTTTAAGAGCGCGCACATTGCGCCCTCCGCTTTGAGCTGACCCGCCGTCACCGCCGTGCCCTCTTTCGTATAGCCCACGACGATACGGGCAAGTCTTGCCTTCAAATCGGTCAAGGAAGTTGCCAAACAGAGAATCGCCATGATCTCGCTTGCAACGGTAATGTCGTAGCCGTCGTCGCGCGGAACGCCGTCCTTAGGACCGCCCAAAC
>JAIDSX010000062.1 GCA_029060985.1 Clostridia bacterium
CCTTGCGACCACCCTCCTCATCCCACCCCGGCTCGTTATCATCGAAGATAGCGATCCCTTTGACAAGTCCAGTAAGCTCGTTGTAGTCGACGGAAGGAACTTTCTCCGCCAGCTTTTCGGCAAGCTCGTCGTAATTGACCTCTTCGCCGTCCACTGCCTTGTCGGTTTCCGAGACTCTGTTGACAACCTTGTTTGCCAGCGCGTCGTAATCGATTTCAACGGGGTCTTGTATTCTCGAAGCCGAAGCGATACGCTCTGCAAGATCGTCGTAATCGAACACGGGAACTTTCGCCGCCAGTTTTTCGGCAAGAAGCTCGTAATCGGTATCGGGAACTCTTTCGGCAAGTTTTTCCGCAAGCAGATCGTAATCCGCACTCGGAACTTTTTCTGCAATCTTATCCGCAAGCAGATCGTAGTCGATTTCTTCGATCACGTCGCCGCCATTCTGTCCGCTTGCAATATTGTCGGTGAACGAAAGCTCGCCGGAGGACATCTTCGAAGCAAGTTTTTCGACAAGCGACTCGTATTTGTCGTCCTCTTTCGTCGTTGCGCTTACGTTTACGGGGATATTTTCGTCGGCAAATTTTTCCGCAACCTTAGCGGCAATCAAATCGTAATCCACGAGCGGGATCGCATCCGCAACTTTATCGGCAATCGCATTCTCGTCCGTTTGGGGAATTGCCGCCGCAACTTTATCGGCAATCAAATTCTCGTCCGTCTGAGGAATCATATTCGCAATGCGGTCTGCAAGCTCGTCATAGTCCACTTCGGGAATAATGATCGCAATTTTTTCCGCAAGCAAGTCGTAATCGATCTCGGCGGTCTCTTTCTCTCCGCCCTCCGCGGTTTCCGAGCCGGAAGCGTTCGTCTCCGAAAGCGCATTGAGCATTTCGTCTTTCAAACCGTTCATCTGCGCTTCGATGCGCTCGTTGAGATCGTCTGCAATCGCGTCGAGTCTGTCGAGATATCCGTTCTCCGCCGCCGAGGCAGCTTCGCTCGATTTTGCGATTTCGTCCTTGACGGATTCGATATCCTTGGAAAGGTCGTCTGCGTTGAACACCGCCATGCCGACCTGCGTGATCGCATTGAGCAGGTCCTCCTTCAAAGCGTTGACCTGCGTATCGAGATTTGCGTTGAGGTTATCCACCGCAGCCGCAAGTTTCTCGGAATACTCTTCGGTAAGAACGGCATTGTTGCCCTCTTTCTCCGCATCCGCTGCGGACTTCGTTTCGAGGTCGGAAATCGCACCCAAAAGCTCGTTTCTGAGCTTCTCCATTTCGTTCTGCATACGAACGCTCACGGAGTCGATCGCGCGTTCTAATTGAAGGGAATACGCTTCGCTGTCGTCCTTGTTTCTGGAAATCTCCTGTCTCAACGCCATAAATTCGCTGGTTGTTCCGGCAGAAGGCGCGGATACCGCCATCTTCGCCATCGTTTCGAGGAGGTCTCTCTTCAAGCCGCCCACTTCCGTAGACTGCGTATCGATTTTATCGTTGAGTTTTTCGACCGCCGCTTCGAGTTTTTCGTTATTCGCATTGTTATCTTCGGGCGCTAAGGTAACGGCAAGCTGCGCCATAGCGCTCATCAAATCGTCTTTCAAAGTCGTCATTTCCGAACGGAGCTTATCGTTCGTTTCGTTAATGGCTTTCAGACTCTCTTCGCTCACGCCCTCGTTCGTCGTTTCAGGCGTTACCGTTACGGCAAGCTGCGCCATAGCGCCCATCAAATCGTCTTTCAAAGTTGCCATTTCCGAACGGAGCTGACCGCCGAGTTCGTCCATAGCCGTTTTGAGACTCTCGTCTGCGCCCTCGTCCTCTTTTCTGTTGACCGACATGGAGATCTGCGCCATGCCGCCCAGTAAATCGTCTTTCAAATAATCCAACTGCGTTTGCAGCTTTTCTCTCAAATCGTCGAGCGCTTTCAGATTATCCGCACTGCCGCTTCCCTCGCTTTCGGGAGTCATGGTAACGGCAAGCTGCGCCATTGCGCCCAAGAGTTCGTCTTTGAGCGATTCCATTTCGCCGCGGAGCTTCTCGCTCATATCCGTTACTGCCTTGAAAGCCTCTAAATTGCTACCCTCTCCCTCGGTGCTTACGGGAGTCGCATTCAAGGCAAGCTGCGCCATTGCGCCAAGCAGGTCGTCCTTCATGGTGCCCATTTCGCCGCGGAGCTTTTCGCTCATATCCATAACGGTCTTGAACGCCTCTGCGTTGTCGCCGCTGTCGGGATTCACGTTCAGGGCAAGCTGTGCCATTGCGCCCATCAAATCGTCTTTGACCGCGTCCATTTCGGATTCCAGCTTTGCGCTCATTGCGTCAAGCGCCGCCGTGTTATCCGCATTGCCGCTTCCCGTGCTTTCGGGGGTCATCGTAACGGCGAGCTGCGCCATTGCGCCCAAGAGCTCGTCTTTCATCGCGTCCATTTCGGCACGGATCTGATCGAACGCCTGCCCGCTTGCCGCGCCGTTGTCGCTTTCGGGAGTCATCGTAACGGCGAGCTGCGCCATCGCTCCCATGAGCTCGTCTTTAAGTGCTTCCGATTCAAGCTGGACGCGCGCGCCGATGCTCTCGACCGCGTCGTCAAGGCCCAACCCGCTCGCGGGCTCGCCGGAGGCGGCAGCGGGAGCTTTGTTTTTGAGTTCCTCGACCGCGTTTTGCAATACTTCGAGCTGTCCTCTCAAATCACCGATCGCATTCTCGATCTGCTCGCCCGTTATTTTATCGACGTCCTCTTTCAGCGCGGAGAGGTCCGCCTTGTTAAGGTCGTATATCGCGCTGTTCTGTTGCGTGATATAGCGCACCTCGTTCATTACGGATTCAATGGATTCTTTTAGTGCGGACTCCATCATCTCGTGGCTCGCTTGAAGCTCTTCGCTCAAAGAACCTTTGATTTCTTCGATCTTGTCTTCAATGCTAAGGTAGAGCCCTTCTAAAACTTGTTCGTCAATCTCAGCCATATTTAACCTCTTCCTGCTTCTTTTGCAGATTTATATAATCATACGCTATACATTTTACACTATTTTTACGCAAATGTAAATACTTTTACAAGAATTTTTCGAAATGTATCCATTATTTTAGACATTTTTCGCCAAATAAAATTCTTTTTCGCCCTTTTTTCGTTCAATAACGCTTTTCGGGACGTGATCCGGAACGCATTTTTCGGAAATTGTAGATCATTCCCACCGTAAAGCAAATCATGAGCCAGTACAAAAACAGCAGGAATACGATTACCGTAGATAGTGCCCCGTACAGCTTTTCGGGGCTCGATAACACAAGATATAGTCGGAAGATCACGGCGGCAACGAGCCAACTCAAAGCGGTGATCGCGCTTCCCGCCGCCGTCTCCGCAGGCGTGATCCGATACGGACAGGCGTACACGTTCAACACCCACGCGCCGAAAAATCCGAACACCGCAACCACGGTATATACTATGATCCAGGAGAGCAAAGACGGCAGAGCGCGGGTAAGAAGATTCGCTCCGATCACGACCCCTCCGCCGAGCGCGATAAACAGGATCGAGATGATCGCAAACGCCACGGCGGAGAGCCGAAGCCGCCAACCGCTCTTGCCCTTTTCGATCCCGCAGATGATTTCTCCGCTCCTTCTCAAATGATAGAAAAATCCCGTTGACGACCAAAAGGTCGTGGCTAAAAACAAAATCCCCGCTCCTGCGCTTGCGCCCGTGGCGTTTGCATTCAAATAGGTAATAAGCCCCTTTGCCCAATCGAAGAGTTCAAGCTCGAAGAGCTGTTCCGCCGAGATCTTGCCCCCGAAAATCAGCGTTAAAAAGAAGAGGAGCGGCACCAGCGAGAGCACGAGAAAAAAGACGAGTGTGCCCGCGATCGTCGTAAACTTATTATCGGCAAGAACGGAGTACGCTCCCCTGCCCCTCTCCCACGCCCGCACGAAGACGTTTTTGCGCTTCACCTCTTCCATATATTAAGTATGGAC
>JAIDSX010000063.1 GCA_029060985.1 Clostridia bacterium
AAGTGGTTCAACGACGGAAAGGGCTATGGATTTATTTCCAACGATGAGGGCGGAGACGATATTTTCGTACATTTCTCTGCAATTCAGACGGAAGGATTCCGCACGTTGAAGGAAGGTCAGAAGGTAACTTTTGAAACCGAACCCGATCCGAAAGACAGCGGTAAACTTCGTGCGATCAACGTAGTGCCCGTATCTTAATCAGGATTAAAAAAAGAGACGCCGTTCGGCGTCTTTTTTTTATGCGTGCGGCTCGGAAGGGAACAAAACGAAGTTCTTACCGCATAGTATGGAGTATGGTTTCCGAAAATTTGATTCCCGCGCGCTGCTACTTCGTCGGTATCGGCGGAGTCAGTATGAGTGCGCTTGCGCTCTTGCTCTACGACAGGGGAATATTCGTGCGGGGAAGCGATCTTATCGAGAGCGACTTCACGAAATCGTTACGACAACGGGGAATTCCCGTCCATATCGGCGAGAGCGAAGAAATAGAGGAGGACGCCGTCGTATACACGGGTGCGGTCGGGTTTCGGAATCCGCAGCTTATGGCAGCGAAGAGGGCGGGAAAACGCCTGATTCCGCGTGCGGAACTTCTCGGAATGGTGGCAAATACCTTTCCGAGAGTGCTTGCGGTTGCGGGTTGTCACGGTAAGACCTCGACGACTTCCATGCTCGCCCATATCTTCGAGAGCGGGAAACGCGCCTATACCTGCCATATCGGCGGGGAGGATCTGGCGTTCGGGAATTATAATAAAACGGGCGAAGAGTTTTTTCTGACCGAGGCGTGCGAGTTTCAACGCAGTTTTCTATCCATCCATAGTGAAGTCTCTTTGATTCTCAATACCGACCGCGATCATACCGATTGCTATTCGGACGACGGAGAGGTCGTCGAAGCGTACGCGCTCTTTGCAGCGCAGTCGGAAAGGGCGGTCGTGAACGCCGACGACAGGAATGCGCGTAAAATCCCGCATGCATTGAGCTTCGGGCGGTATTCGGGAGATATAACGGCGGGGCGCATTTTTTCGGACGGGGAGAGGTACTGCTTTACTGTTTTTGAAAAGTCCGTGCCTACGGTGGATATCCGCCTTGCGATTCCCGGCGCCGTTCATATTCAAAATGCGCTTGCCGCCTACGCCGCGGCGCGGCTTATGGGCTTTTCCGCAACGGAAATCAAGCGGGGCATCGAGAGCTTTCACGGCGTAAAACGCCGATTCGAGCATATGGGCACGCTGAACGGTGTACCCGTGATATGCGATTATGCGCACCACCCCAAAGAGATCGAAGCGACGCTCAAAACGGCGGAACGAATCTGCCGCGGAACAGTGCGGCTCGTATTCCAGCCGCATACCTATACGCGAACGCGCGACCTCATGAACGACTTCGTGAGCGTATTGAAAAAAGCGGAAAATCCGATCATATATAAGACCTATGCGGCGCGGGAGGCGTTCGACCACGAAGGCAGCGCCTATATGCTGACGAGCCGCATTCCCGAAGCGGCGTACGTGCAATCACCCGAGCAGTTGAAAAGGCGGTTGCTCGGAGAAATCGATCAAGAGGATCTGATTTTAGTGCTCGGAGCGGGCGATATTTATTCGATCACGAACAGTATTTTAGATAATTAGCAA